>NZ_JASCXL010000106.1:0-32675 GCF_030010595.1 Streptomyces sp. CC224B
GACGCCGACGAAGCCGAGGGCCGGCAGGCTCGCGCCCGCGCCGGCGCGGCCCTCGGAGCGCCCGTGACCGTCGGCGCCGCGGGCCCGGCGACCGGCCACGACCGGCTGCCCGCCGTGCACGCCGAGGCGCTGCGCTGCCTGCGGGCGCTGACCGCCCTCGGCCGCGCCGGCGAGGGCGCGAGCCTGCCGGACCTCGGCTTCGTCGGCGTCCTCCTCGGCGACCGGGCCGACCTCACCGGGTACGTCCGCCGCGTCCTCGGACCCGTCCTCGACTACGACGCCCGCCGCGGCACCGACCTGGTCCGCACCCTGGAGGCGTACTTCGACCAGGGCGCGAGCCCGGCCCGCGCCAAGGACGTGCTGCACGTCCACGTGAACACCGTCGTCCAGCGCCTGGACCGCGCCGCCCGGCTGCTCGGCGCCGACTGGAACAGCCCGGCCCGCGCCCTGGAGCTCCAGCTCGCCCTGCGCCTCAACCGCCTGTCCCGCCCGCCGCGGCCCCGTCCGGCCTAGCGGCGGGGGAGCGGCGCACCTGCGCGGGCACGCCGTCGAGGGTGCCGGGGGCCGGGCACGGCCCGTCCGCGCGGGGGCCGTACGCCGGTGTGCGGCCCGCGCCCGCGGGGCGGGCCGAAGGGTCCGGCGCGGTGTCGGTGTCGGTGCCGGTGCCGGTGTCCGTGCGGTACTGGTGCGACTGGAGCTCGAAGAGGCGCCGGAACACCCCCGGCCCGTCGGTGGCCATGAGCGTGGCGAAGTCCCCGTGCTCGACGAGCCTGCCGTGCTCCAGGACGTAGATGACGTCGGCCTCCTTGACGCTGTGCAGCCGGTGCGTGACCAGCACGATCGTCTGGTCCGCCGCGGCCAGGGCGCGGATCTTGTCGAACGCGTCGATCTCGGCGGCCGGGTCCATGCTGCTGGTGGGCTCGTCGCAGATCAGGATGGTCGCGCCGCGGAAGTACGCGCGGGCCAGGGCGAGCCGCTGCCACTGCCCGCCGGAGAGGTCGACGCCGCCCTCGTACCCCTTCTCGCACAGCGTGTCCCAGCCGTGCGGAAGGTCGTCGAGGACGCGGTGCGCGTCGGCGTACGCGGCGGCCGCGTCCAGCCGCTCGGCGTCGCCGATCTTCCCCGGGCGGCTGATCGCCACGTTGGCGCGGGCCGTGAACGGCCACCGCTGGAAGTCCTGCGGCACCAGCGCCACCTGCGCGAACACGTCGTCGCGCGACAGCGCCCGCAGATCGGTCCCGTCCCAGCGGACGGCGCCGCCGGAGGGCAGGTAGACGCCCGCGAGGAGCTTGCTGAGGGTCGTCTTGCCGGAGCCGTTCGCGCCGACCAGGGCGATCACCTGGCCCCTGCGCACGGTCAGCGACACATCGTCGAGCGCGGGCCGCTCCCGCCCCGCATAGCGGAACGTGACCCGGTCGAGGGCGATCTCGGCGGGCGCCTCGGGCACCGGCGCCCCCGTGGCGGGGATCGCGCGCCGCCGGGCCTCCTCCCGGGCGCGGATCAGGTCCGTCATGAACAGGCTCTGCTCGTACAGGTGGTGGATGTTGGTCACCATCCGCCGCAGCCCCGCCGTAGCGCTGGTCAGGGCGAGGACGGCCGTCGCGCCGGACGCGAGCGGCATCTGGCCGTGCGTCAGGAGCCAGGCGAGCAGCGCGTACGTGGCCGCGGCCGTCAGGCCCGACAGCGCCGAGGTGGTCAGGTCCGTGCGGGCCTCCAGGTGCGCCAGGCGCGTCTGCTCGTCCGCCGCCTGCGCCGCCATCCGGTCGAACTGGTCGAGCAGGAACGGGCCCGCGCCGTGCACCCGCAGCTCCGGCGCGGCCCGCTGCGAGATCAACAGCCGCCGCAGCGCCGCCTGCTGGCGCACGTGCTCCAGCCAGACCTGCACCGAGGCGTACGTCCTGCGCGCCGAGCGGACCGTGCCCCACGCCTTGGGCACCACCACGGCGACGAGGAGCGGCAGCAGCACCGGGTGCAGCACCGCGAGGACCCCGCTCACGGCGAGCAGCGCCATGAGGGCCTCCGCGATGCCGAGGGTGTGGTCGATGAGCCGGCGCGCCGCGGTCTGGCCGTGCTGCCCGGAGTCGAGGACCGCGTGGAAGTCGGCGCGCTCGATGTGCTCCACCTCTACCCGCACGACCTGCTCCAGCATGGACAGGGCGGCCAGGCGCTCCACCTTCGGCCCGAGGCGCCCCGAGGCGGCGAAGGTCACCGCGCGCAGGGTCGCCGCGAGCGCGCTGGCGGCGGCCACGCCCACGAGCGACGGCAGCGCCTCGTGCACCCGCTCGGCCGTCGGGCCCGCCGCGAACAGCGAGACCAGGACGCGGTTGGTGGCCAGCAGCCCGAACGCGGTGGCGGCGGCCTGGCCGAGCTGCGCCACGACGACGACCACCAGGGCCGCCGGGTCCGCCCGCCAGGCCAGCGCGGCCGTGTGCCCGGACAGGGCCGGGATCTGCCGCAGGATCGCGAGGAAGGACGTCTGCAGGCGGGCGCCCTCGTGCGCGGTCCACCCCCAGGAGCTCCTCAGCCGCCCGCCGAAGAGGAGCTGTTCGGGCGGCGCGTGCCCGGGCGGCGCGGGCTCACGCGGTGCGGCGGGGTCTTGGTCCGCCCGGCCGCGCCGCCGCTTCCGCGCGCGGGCTCCCGCTGGATCGTGCGGCCGCACAGTGCCTCCCAGATGGTCGTGGTCCGGACGGTCTCGGACCACCCTCTCCGGAGCGCGGCGGCAAAGGGGCGCTTTGGTCGAAATCTGTGCGGGATGGGGTGAAAACGGCCTGGAATGGCGGTGACGGGGGCCAGGAACGCGTCCCCGCGCCGCGTCACGGACGGCCGTGGCCCCCGGGCACGCCCGCGCCGCCCGGGACCAGGACGGCACCAGGACGGGACCGGGACGGGACCGGGACGAGCTTGCCCGTGACCGTGACCGTGACCGTGCCCGACTCGGCCGGGCGCAGCGCCTCGGCCGCCCGCGACCCGGGCGACCCGGGTGACCCGGACGACCCGGGCGAGGGCGGAGCCGCTCCCGGGGCAGGATGGGACCCGTGTACCCGGCCCCGATCGCTCAAGGAAGGTGCGGCGATGGAGAATTCGGCTCCCGGACGGCTCACCCTGACCACCGCGACCCCCGACGACTGGCGCGTCGTCACCGGCTGGGCGGCGGACGAGGGGTGGAACCCGGGCCTGCGGGACACCGCGGCGTTCTTCGCCCAGGACCCCCGCGGCTTCTTCCTCGGCCGCGTCGACGGCGAGCCGGTGTCCGCGATCTCCGTCGTCACCTACGACGCGGCGTACGCGTTCCTCGGCTTCTACCTCGTGCGCCCCGACGCCCGGGGCCGCGGCCACGGCATCGCCACCTGGCGCGCCGCGCTCGCGCACGCCGGGGACCGCACGGTCGGCCTGGACGGCGTGCCCGCGCAGCAGGCCAACTACCGCCGCTCCGGCTTCCGGCACCGCCACGACTCGATGCGCTACGTCGGCCCCGCGTCGCCCGGCCCCCGGCCCGCGCACGTGCGCCCCGCCGCCGAGGCCGGACCCGCGGCCCTCGCGGCGTACGACAGCTCCTGCTTCCCGGCCGACCGGCCGCGGTTCCTCGCCCGGTGGCTGGACACGCCCGGCCACACGGTGCTGGTGAGCGTCGTCGACGGGCGCGTCACCGGGTACGGCGTGGTGCGCCCGGCCCGCGAGGGCGCGCGGATCGGGCCGCTGTTCGCCGACACACGCGCGGACGCCGAGGCGCTCCTGGACGGGCTGACCGCGGACCTCGACGGGGCGCCTGTGGGGATCGACGTGCCCCTGTCGAACGCCTCGGCCGTCGCGCTGGCCGAGTCCCGGGGCCTGCGCCCGGCGTTCGCGACGGCACGCATGTACACCGGTCCGGTACGGGAGTTCGCGCAGCACAAGGTGTTCGGGATCACCACGCTGGAGCTGGGCTGACGGCCGGGGCGGGCGGCGGTCACGTCACGGTGAGCCGCCGCTTGGCCGTGGCCGTGGAGCTGTTGCCCACGTAGAGGTCGAACGCGCCCTCCTCCAGGCGGAACACGCCGCCCGGGTCGTTCGTCCAGAAGCCCAGGTCGCGCGCGCCCAAGCGGAAGCGCACGGTCCGTGTCGCGCCGGGGGCGAGCGTCACCCGTTCGAAGCCGCGCAGCTCGCGCACCGGCCGCGCGATGCTCGCCGCGACGTCGTGCACGTAGAGCTGCACCACCTCGTCGCCCGCGTGCGCCCCGGTGTTGGTGACGGTGGCGGACACCTCGACGGTGTCGCCCGCGTGCAGCGCGCGGGCCGGGACAGAGGCGCGGGACAGCCGGGGCGCCCCGATGCGGAAGGTCGTGTAGCTCAGCCCGTGGCCGAAGGCGAACTGCGGGTCCGGCGGCAGGTCCAGATATCCGGAGGTGTACTTGACGCCCGCGGCGTACGGGCGGCCCGTCGACTCGTGGTTGTAGTGGACGGGGATCTGGCCGACCGCGCGCGGGAACGACACGGGCAGCCTGCCGCCCGGGTCGACCTTGCCGAACAGCACGTCGGCGATGGCGTTGCCTGCCTCCACGCCCGGGTGCCAGGCCTCCAGGACGGCGGGTGCGGAGTCCAGCCAGCCGCCGACGGTCAGCGGCCGGCCGTTGACCAGGACCACCACGAACGGCCTGCCCGTCCGCGCGACCGCCTCGATCAGCCGCTCCTGTACGCCGGGCAGGCCGATGTCGGCGCGCGCCGCCGCCTCGCCGCTCAGCGCCGGGGGCTCGCCCACGACGACGACCGTGACGTCGGCGGCGCGCGCGGCCGCCACCGCCGCCCGGATGCCGCGGGTGTCCCCGCCCTCGGTGGCCACGCCCCGCGCGTACGTCACCCGCGCCCCCGGGGCCGCGCGCCGGACCGCGTCCAGGACCCGCACCGACGGGTACTTCGCCGCGGCGGCCGGCACCGCCCAGGTGCCCAGCAGGTCACCGGAGTCGCCGAACGGCCCGACGACGGCGATCGAGCCGACCGACGTCCGCAGCGGCAGCGTGCCCCGCTCGTTCTTCAGGAGCACCATGCAGCGGGCGGCGGCCGCGCGCGCCGCCCGGCGCGTGGCGGGCACCGGCCCGGCCACGGCGGCGCCCTCGTCCGCGTACGGGTCGTCGAAGAGCCCGAGCGTGAACTTCAGCCGCAGGATCCGCGCCACCGCGTCGTCCAGGCGCCCCGCGTCGATCCGCCCCTCGCGCAGCAGCCTCTCCCCGTGCTCCCGCAGGGTGGTGCTGACCATCTCCATGTCGACGCCCGCGGTCAGCGCGAGCCGCGCCGCCGCCGCGTCGTCCTCGGCGAAGCCGTGCGCGACCAGCTCCCGTACGCCGTTCCAGTCGCTGACGACGAACCCGTCGAAGCCCCACTGGTGCTTGAGGATCTCCGTGAGCGCGTGCGCGTTGCCGTGCGCGGGCACGCCGCCGACCGTGTTGAAGGACGCCATCACGGTGGCCGCGCCCGCGTCCAGGGCGGCCCGGAACGGCGGCAGGTACAGATTGCGCAGCCGGGCCTCGGAGACGTCCACCGTGTTGTAGTCGCGGCCGCCCTCGGCCCCGCCGTACGCGACGAAGTGCTTGGCGCAGGCGGCCACGCGGTCCTTGGCGCGCAGGTCCCGGCCCTGGTAGCCCGCGACCTTGGCGGCCGTGAACTCCGCCGTCAGGTACGGGTCCTCGCCGCAGCTCTCGGCGACGCGCCCCCAGCGCGGCTCCCGCGTGACGTCCGCCATCGGCGCGAACGTCCAGTGCACGCCGTTCGCGCGGGCCTCCTGGGCGGAGACCTCCGCGTCGGTCCGCGCCACGCCCGGGTCGAAGCTCGCCGCCTGCGCCAGCGGGATCGGGAACGTCGTCCAGAAGCCGTGGATCACGTCGAGCCCGAAGAGCAGCGGGATGCCGAGCCGCGACTCCTCGACCGCGATCCGCTGGAGCGCGTTGGTGCTGCGCGCGCCGAAGGCGGACAGGACCGAGCCGAGCCGCCCCGCCCGCGCCGCGCTCTCCACCGCGTTTTTCGTGCTGTTCCCGCCCGGACCGGTCTCCCAGGCCCCCGCGAGCTGCTGGAGCTGACCCAGCTTCTCCTCGACCGTCATCCGGCCGAGCAGCGCGCGCACGGCACGGTCGTGGCGGCGGGAACGGCCGGGACGGCCGGGGCGGCGGGGCGAGGCCTGGGCGACGCCACCGGCGACGGCGGCGCCGCCGAGCCCCGACAACCCCGACAACGCCGACAGCACCGAGAGACCGGACAGCACCGTACGCCTTCGTAGCCCTCGCATGCGTTCGCCTTCTCACGTCGGAGCGGAGACAACCGGAGCGGTGGCCTCAAGAAGTGAAGAGAACGTACGAGGCCGGTACAGGGCGGTCAAGGAAGCGGCGGGGACGGCCGCACGCGTCGGCCTCCCCTTGACCTCAACATTGCTTGAGGTCCTACGGTTCCCCGTATGAGCATGGAAACCACCGCGTGGACGCAGATGTACAGCGTCATGAACGCCCAGCAGGAACGCCGTCCCTTCGCCCGCGCGACCCTGCGGCGGATCACCGCGTTCGCGCGGCCGCACCGCCGCCGCATCACCCACTTCGTGCTGGTGAGCGTGGCCACCGCGCTGCTGGCCGTGGCCACGCCGGTCCTGGCCGGGCAGGTCGTGGACGCCATCGTCTCCGGCGCCCCGTCCTCGCGCGTCGTCCGGTTCGCCGTGCTCATCGCGGTCATCGCGGTGGCCGAGGCGGCCCTCGGCATCCTCGGCCGCTGGCTGTCGGCGACCCTCGGCGAGAACCTCATCCTCGACCTGCGCACCGCCGTCTTCGACCACGTGCAGCGCATGCCCGTCGCGTTCTTCACGCGCACCCGCACCGGAGCGCTCGTCAGCCGCCTCAACAACGACGTCATCGGCGCGCAACGCGCCTTCAGCAACACTCTTTCGGGCGTCGTCTCCAACGTCGTCACGCTCGTCCTCACCCTCGGCGTGATGCTCGCCCTGTCCTGGCAGATCACGCTGCTCGCCCTGGTGCTGCTTCCGGTGTTCGTGGTGCCCGCGCGCCGCATGGGCACCCGCATGGCCCGCCTCCAGCGGGAGGCCGCCCACCACAACGCCGCCATGGGCACCCGGATGACCGAGCGCTTCTCGGCGCCCGGCGCGACCCTCGTCAAGCTGTTCGGGCGGCCCGCCGACGAGTCCGCCGAGTTCGCGGCCCGGGCCCGCCGGGTGCGGGACATCGGGGTGCGCACCGCCATGGCCCAGTCGGCGTTCATCACCGCGCTCACCCTGGTCTCGGCCCTCGCCCTGGCCCTGGTGTACGGCCTGGGCGGCTTCTACGCCCTGAAGGGCTCGCTCGACGCCGGCGCCGTCGTCTCCCTCGCCCTGCTGCTGACCCGCCTGTACGCGCCGCTGACCGCGCTCGCGGGGGCGCGCGTCGAGGTGATGAGCGCCCTCGTCAGCTTCGAGCGGGTCTTCGAGGTCCTCGACCTGAAGCCGCTCATCGCCGAGAAGCCGGACGCCCGCCCCGTCCCCGAGGGGCCCGTCGCCGTGGAGTTCGACGACGTCCGCTTCGGCTACCCGGCCGCCGACAAGGTCTCCCTCGCCTCCCTGGAGGAGGTCGCGTCCCTCGACGGCCGCGGCGGCGCGGAGGTCCTGCACGGCCTGTCGTTCCGCGCCGAACCCGGCCAGACCGTCGCCCTCGTCGGCTCCTCGGGCGCGGGCAAGTCCACCATCGCGCAGCTCCTGCCGCGCCTGTACGACGCCGACGCGGGCACCGTGCGGATCGGCGGCGTGGACGTGCGCGACCTGTCCGCCGCGTCGCTGCGCGACACCGTCGGCATGGTCACGCAGGACGGCCACCTCTTCCACGAGTCCGTCCGCGCGAACCTGCTGCTCGCCCGGCCCGAGGCCGGGGAGGACGAGCTGTGGGACGTCCTGCGGCGGGCCCGCCTCGAGGCCCTCGTACGGTCCCTGCCGGACGGCCTCGACACGGTCGTCGGCGAGCGCGGCTACCGGCTCTCCGGCGGCGAGCGGCAGCGTATGACCATCGCGCGGCTGCTGCTCGCCCGGCAGCGGGTCGTCATCCTCGACGAGGCGACCGCGCACCTGGACAACACCTCCGAGGCCGCCGTCCAGGAGGCCCTCGCCGAGGCGCTGTCCGGCCGCACCGCCGTCGTCATCGCCCACCGGCTCTCGACCGTGCGCTCCGCCGACGTGATCCTCGTGGTCGAGGACGGGCGGATCGCCGAGCGCGGCACGCACGACGAACTCCTGGCCCAGGGCGGGCGGTACGCGGAGCTGTACCGGACGCAGTTCCTGGCCGGCGGCGGGGTGGAGGTGGCGGCCTAGCCCTCCCGGCCCCGCGCGGCACCGTGCACCCCGCCCGTCCGGCGGGGTGCACGGAGGGCTGTACGACGGGGTGTGCGGGGGGCTGTCCGGCGGGGCGTGCGGAGGACGGTCCGGCGGTGCGCGGAGGTCGTACGGCGCGTGATGTACTGTGCTTGCAGTGGTCTGCGTGAGGCGGCGTGGCCCGTGCACCACGGCCCCGCCTTCCCCGGGAGAGGAACCGAGCACCGTCATGAGACAGAACCCCGCCCGCCGTGCCGCCCTGCTGGACGCCGCGATCGAGGTGCTCGCGCGGGACGGGTCGCGCGGTCTCACGCTGCGCGCGCTGGACGCGGAGGCGGACGTCCCCAAGGGCACCGCGAGCAACTACTTCGCGCACCGCGCGGACCTGCTCGCCCAGGTCATGCGGCGCGTCCAGGAGCGGCTCATGCCCGAGGAGGACGCGCTCGCCGACACCCTGCGCGCCGAGCCCTCGAAGGACCTCGTCGCCACCCTGCTCAAGCAGCTCGTCGAGCGGATGCGGGCGGACCGCAGCAGCCACCTGGCCCTGCTCGAGATGCGCCTGGAAGCCACCCGCCGCCCCGAACTCCACGCGGAGCTCAGCCGGTTCATGGCCGAGACCCTGGAGGCGAACATCGCCTTCCACCTGGACGCGGGGCTGCCCGGCGACCGCGTCGCCGTCGTGCTGCTCTACCTGACCGTGCTCGGCCTGATCGTCGACGACCTGACGGTGCCCGACCTGCTCGCGCCGTTCTCCACGGACAAGCTCATCGAGGAGCTGGCGCACCGGCTGCTGCCGGACGGCCCCCGGTAAGGGCCGGTTAGGGGTACGCCGCGGCCGGTGGCCGCCCTACGGTGGAGCACGGGAAGAGCCGCAGGCACTGCCGCGGAGCTCTCCCGGCCGGCCGTCTCCCGGAGCGGCGACTCCTTCCCCTTCCCCCGTGGAAGGAAGCGCCGCTCCGGGCCGGTGCGCTCAGGGCCCCGGGCGCAGCGTGATCGCGGTGAGGACCAGCCCGTCCCGCGCCAGCCAGCGGCCCCGGAGCTCCCGCGGAAAGTCCCGGCGGCGCACGTGCGGCAGGATCCGCGCGGTGAAGGTGCCGGACCCCTGGGCCGTGTCCGCGGTCGCGTCCGTGGCTGCGGCTGTGCCTGTGTCTGTGTCTGTGCCTGCGGCTGTGTCGGTGTCGGCGCGGTGGAACACCACGTCGGCGTCCTCGAACTCCAGCGGCGCGCGCTGGAGCGGGTACCAGGTCTTGTAGACGCTCTCCTTGGCGCTGAACAGGGCGCTGTCCCAGCGCACTTCGGGCCACCGCGCCAGCAGCTCCGCCACGCGCCGCCGTTCCGCCGGGAGCGCCACGGTCTCCAGGACGCCGTCCGGCAGCGGCGTACCGGGCGTGGCGTCGATGCCCACGGAGCGGACGCGCGCGGCCCCGGCGACGGCGGCGGCACGGTAGCCGGAGCAGTGCGTGATGCTCCCGACGACGCCGGCGGGCCACCCCGGGCTGCCCTTGGCGTCGGGCAGGATCACCGGGGCGGGGCGCCCCAGGGCGTCGAGCGCCAGGTGCGCGCAGTGGCGGCCGGTGGTGAACTCCCGGCGCCGGGTCTCCACGGACCGCGCGACCAGCGCCGCCTCGTCGGGGTGCAGCACGACGCCGTCCGGGTCGTACGTGAACTCCCGGCAGACGACGTCCCCGGGCACGATCCGCGCGAGCAGCGGGGCCGCCGCGGGGGCCGGGGGCTCCGCCTGGGGCACGGCCGGGGGCGCCGCGTCCGCGCGCGGCGCCCCCGGCTCCGTACGGCCGTACCGTACTCCGGCGCTCACGGCGTCCCCTCCTTCTCCCGCTGCTCGGGCTCCCGCGGCCCCGGATCCGGCTCGCGCGGCTCGGGCGCCACCACCGGTTCCAGCGGCGGCGGGGTGTCCGCGCCTCCCGCCCGGCCGCGCCGGGGGAGGTAGACGATCAGTTCGGTGGCGACGAAGCGCACCACGAACGTCGTCGCAAGGGCCAGCGTGGTGGCGGGCACCACCGCCATGCCCGCGCCGTCGACGAGCAGGGCGATGAGCGGGATGCGCAGCAGCAGGTCGGCGTTGGCGAGCAGCGCGAACCGGCCCAGGCGGTCGGCCCAGTGCCGGTGCTCGCGCCGCCCGCGGAAGAGCAGCAGGTCGATGAGGAGGAAGTTCCACGCGACGCCGAACTGGTTGGCCACGATCTCGGCGGGCAGGTAGTGCAGGCCGAGCGCGGTGAGCGCGGCGAGGCCGCACAGGTTCGGCACGAAGCCGGTCAGGCCGATGAGGCCGAAGGCCACCATGCGGGCCACCGGGGTCGCGGTGCGCAGCGACACCAGGTGGGCGAGGAAGCGCAGGCCTTCGCGCACGGTCGACTTCGACTCGCCCGCGTACCGCTCCTGGAAGGAGAACGGCACCTCGGCGACGGCGCGCGGCCGGCAGCGGATGGCGAGTTCCAGCAGGATCTTGTAGCCCAGGGGCCTGAGGATGCCGGCCTGGGCGTGCACGGTGTCGCGGCGGATCGCGAAGAAGCCGCTCATCGGGTCGCTGATGCCGCGCAGGGCCGAGCGGAAGAGGGACCTGGTGACGAGGGTCGAGGCGCGCGAGACCGCGACGCGGTAGCGGCCGGAGAGCCCGGCGTGGCTGCCGCCGCCCGCGTACCGGCTGGCGACGACGAGTTCGGCGCCCGTGCGGCGGCCCGTCTCGACCAGCTCCGGCATGAGGGACGGGGGGTGCTGGAGGTCGGCGTCCATGACGACGAGCCACTCGGACGCGGCGGCCTTCATGCCCTCCACGACGGCCCCGCTCAGGCCGCCCACCGGGACCTCGCGGTGGATGACGTGCACGGGGAACGGACACGTCAGGGCCGCCCGCTCGATGGCGGCCGGGGTGTTGTCGGTGCTGTCGTCGACGAACAGCGCCTCGCACTCCAGGTGCGCCGGCAGGGCGGCCGCGAGGCGGGTCAGCAACTCCTCGACGTTGTCCGCCTCGTTGAAGGTCGGGATGATCACGGTGACGGTGGTGCGCGCTCCGTCCGGAGCGGTGCCGTCGTGCCCGGCGGCTTCCTCGGCGCCGGGACCGGACACGGTCATCGGGGCACGCTCCCGGGTCGGAGCGCGCTCGGGGTGTGCGGTGTCGCCATCGTCGTCCTCTACGGTCTGCGCGCGAGCGCGTCCCGCGCGTGCGCGTCACATCGGCGTGCCCTGGCCGGCAGGCGCTTCCGGGAGGATCACGGGTGACCGCCCGCGGGGCGGTGGCCCTGGACAACACGTCGGGCTCGGGGAGGGCGGGGTCGCCGACGAACGACGACGCGCCGCTGCCGTACCGGTGATTCCTCCCGCCGGAGGCTAGCCGCGGCGGATACCGCCCTCCACCCCTATCCGTCCCCTAGCGGCGCGTACCAAGCACGCCCGCACGCCCGCGCGCCCGGTACGCGTGCGGGTGTGCCCGTCGCGGGCGTCGGTATGCCCGTTACGGCCGTCGGCGTGCCCGGTGCGGGGCCGCCCGGCTGTGCGGCCCGCCGAACGGAAAATGCTTTCCGGGCGTGCCGGCGGCGCGCGCGGAGCGAGTTCGTACGCGGGCTTGGCCGGCGGCCGGTCCGTTCACACGGCAAGCCGGTCCGTTCACACCGCCGAAACGGGCGTTGGCCGGAAACCTCGGCGTAACAATGTGACGTACCCGGCACCCCCGGACGCGGTCGCTCCGGTCCCTGTACCGGGGGTGTCGGCGGTAACTCAGGCGTGACGCCCGCCACGTTGCGGGACCGCGGGGAAGTTTCACAGGGAATTTTGCTTTCGGATTGCCACAGGATTGTTTTCGGTTTCCGTGCCGGAGGGCGGCCGTTGGGGATCCCGTCGCCCTCCTTTCCTAACGCTCCCTTAACGGCGGCGCGGGCCCGTGGAGCCCTGTCCGGCGGTGCTGATCCGTCCCGCACGCGTGCGTCGGCGGCCTCCGGGTAAGCGGCGGAAGCGGTCGGCGTACGGCTGCCGGGGGCCCTCCGGGGGCGCGCCGGCCGCCGCCGGGCCCGGGCGTCGGCTCTCCCCAAGGGGGCCGTGGGCAGGCACGTTTCCGGACAGTGTGTCCAGATGGCCCCTGCGTCACGGCGGGGTGGCCGGTTGAGCGTTCTCCTTTCTTACAATTGGAGTTGAACATTCCGTATAAGCCCGATCGACCGCTCGGCCCTATATCACATCGATGGCCGGAGTGGGGAGGGCTGAACGTTGCGAGTCGCCGTGGATTTGGGCGGTGGGCTCACATCTTTCTGGGCTACCTCGCCGTCAAGATTCAGTCATAGTTGTGTTGTTGACTGAGTACCCCGAGAGCCACGGCGCAGCTATTCGGAATATGCCCTGGTATCCTGCTTCCGGCTCCTGCGGCTACTTGATGAGAGCAATATGCGAATAAGGCGCCCAGTGCAGTTTGCGAAAATTTCTTACGGGGAGGAAACCGCACTATGAGCCTGGTCGAGCGAGTCGATGAATGGGCTCTCCTGGAGGACGTTCTGACGAACAGCGCGGAGCGGCCTTCCCGTGTCGTCGTCGTCAGAGGGCCGGTGGCCACCGGCAAGAGCGAGATGCTGAACGCCGTCGCCGAGCAGGCCGAGGCGCGAGGCCTCGCGGTCCTGCGGGCGACCGGTTTACGAGCGGAGCGCAGGACGCCCATGGCGGTCTTCGGTCAACTGCTCCTCCACACCGACCAGGTGGGCGAGCAGGAGGACGGGACGGCCGCGCGGACGGCGCGCCTGCTCGACGACGCCCGGTTCACCGCCATGCTGCGCGACCCCGACAGCGAGCGCGAGGAGCACGTCCGTGCCCACGTGATGCGGTCCCTGACCACGCTGCTGCACGCCCAGGCCCAGGGCCGGCCGCTGGCCGTCCTCATCGACGACGTGCAGTACGCCGACATCCCCTCCCTCCAGTGCCTCCAGTACGCGATGCGCGAGCTGCGGGCCAAGCCCGTCGTCGTCGTCCTCGGCCTGCGCACCGGGCCGGGCGCCGAACGCCCCCTGTTCGGCGCGGAACTGCTGCGCCACCCCCGCCTGACCCAGCTCAGGCTCGCGCCCCTCGGCGAGAGCGCCACGGCCGCCCTGCTGCGCGCCCACGTCGACGAGGCCACCGCGCAGCGCCTCGCGCCCGACGCGCACCGCTTCAGTGGTGGCAACCCGCTGCTGATCCGGGCGCTGATCCACGACCTGCTCGCCCACGACGTGCCCGCGCAGGACCTGCGGGCGCCGGGGACGGGCACCGACACCCCCCGGCCCGGCCCGGCCGGCACGAGGACGCTGCCCGTCGGCGACGCCTACCGGCAGTCCGTACTGAGCTGCCTGCACCGGGGCGAGGACGCCGTCCTGGCCGTCGCCCGCGGCCTCGCGGTCCTCGACGACGCGGCGTCCGACGCCACGCTCGCCGGCCTGCTCGACCTCGACCGCGAGACCGTCGCGCTCAGCCTGCGGACGCTCGAGGCCGCCGGGCTGACCGGCGCCGGATCGTTCCGCCACCCGCTGGCCCGCACGGCCGTGCTCGACGACCTGACCCGCGCCGACCGCATCGAGCTGCACCGGCGCGCCGCCGAGCTGCTGCGCCGCCACGGCGCCGAACCGCCCGTCGTCGCCCGGCACATCGTCGCCACCGGCGAGGTCGCCGGAGCCGAGTCCCTCGACGTGCTGTGGGAGACGGCCACCCGCGCCCGGCGCGACGAGGACGTGTCCCTCGCCATCGCCTGCCTCCACCTGGCGGACGAGGCGTGCCCGCGCGGCGAGCGGCGCAGCGAGATCCTGGCCGAGCTGGCCCGCTTCGCCTGGCGGGTCCGCCCCTCCACGCTCGGCCCCCACCTGAACGCGCTGCGCGCCGCCTTCGACGAGGGCTGGCTCGCCGAGGGGGCCGTCCCCGTGCTGCTCTCGGGGCTGCTGTGGCAGGGCCGGTTCGAGGAGGCCGCCGAGGTCGCCCGCAAGGGCCAGGTCGCCCACTCGGGGGCGTCCGCCGTGACCGCCTACCTCGCGGCCGGGGCCGTGCGCACCACCTACCCCGCGCTGCGCGAGCGCGTCGGGGCCGACAACTGGCCCGCCCCGCAGAGCATCGCGGACGTCCTGGCGGCGCGCGGCGTCGACCCGCGCCACCGCGTCGGCGCCGCCCTGAACACGGTCCTCACCCGCGGCGTCGACCCGGGCGCCGCCGACCTGGCCGAGACCGTGCTCCAGGGCACCCGGTTGAGCGATGCCACCCTGGAGGCCCTCACCTCCGCCCTGTCCGTGCTCATCTACTGCGACCGGCTCGGCCGCGCCGCGCACTGGTGCGACGCGCTGCTGCGCGAGGCCACCCGGCTCGGCGGTCCTGGCTGGCAGGCGCCGCTGTCCGCGGTGCGGGCCACCGTCGCCCTGCGCCAGGGCAACGCGCCGGACGCCGTGCGGTACGCGCTCAACGCGCTGTCGTGGATCTCGCCGCAGGGCTGGGGCGTCGGCATCGGCTCGGTCCTCGCCAACCTGGTCTCCGCGCACACCGCGATGGGCCAGTACGAGCAGGCCATGGCGTACCTGGACCACCACGTGCCGGACGGCCTGAAGGAGACCCGGTACGGCCTGGAGCTGCTGCACGCGCGCGGCCAGCTCTACGCCGCCATGGGACGCGTCCGCCCGGCCCTCGACGACTTCCTCACCTGCGGCGAGCTCATGACGCGCTGGGGTATCGACCAGCCGGCGCTGGTCCCGTGGCGGTCCGCCGCCGCGGAGATGCACCTGCGCACGGGCGGGGAGGCCGAGGCCGACCGGATCGTCAAGGAGCAGCTCGCCAAGTGCGGCCCCGGCCAGTCCCGCACCCGCGCCCAGACGCTGCGCGTGCTCGCCGAGGTGGCCGGGCTGCGCCGGCACCACCACGCGCTGCACGAGGCGATCGAGGAGCTGGAGAAGTGCGAGGACCGCCTGGAGCTGGTCCGGGCCCTGGGGGCGCTGAGCCGTTCCCACCACGCCCTCGGCGAGCTCGGCCAGGCGCGCATGATGGCCCGGCGGGCCTGGCGCATCGCGCGCGACGCCCGGGCGGAGACGCTGTGCGAGCAACTGCTCCCGTACGGGGACGGGGAGGCGTCCGGTGCCGACCGTCCGGCGCGGGCGGGGGAGGGCTGCCCCGCGGAGGAACTGACCGACGCGGAGCGGCGCGTCGCGTCCCTGGCCTCCTTCGGGCACAGCAACCGCGAGATAGCGCGGAAGCTCTTCATCACGGTCAGTACGGTGGAGCAGCATCTGACGCGGGTCTACCGGAAGCTGAACGTCTCCCGGCGCAAGGACCTGCCGCACGATCTGCTCGCGGACACGGCGTGCTGAACGCGGGGAGCGCTCTGACAACGTTGTGCCGGCCGCCGGCCGGTGACGTACCGGCCGTCGACGACCGCCTGTGGGGGAAGGCGGTCGTGGGCGGTGCCCCGCGGGGCGACCGCGTGCGTACGAGGTGCCGTCAGCGCGTGGCGGGGAGGCAGTCGCAGCGGACCTCGCCGCCCTGGACCGTGACCAGACGGTCCGTCACCCGGCGCGCGACCTCGCGCGAGCGGGTGGAGAACACCACGGTCCCGGTGGACGCCGTGTAGCGGCCGAGGACCCGGCAGAGGATCTTCTCCGACACGCTGTCCACGTCGTCCAGGGGGCGGGACAGCAGGAGGAGCCTCGGCACGTGCAGCAGCGCGCAGCCGAGCGCGGCGCGGGAGCGCTGACCGGGGGTGAGCTCGGCGACGGGCGTGCGCTCGACGGCCCGCAGGTCCAGGGCGTCCGTTAAGTCGGTGGCACGCTCCGCGGCCGTCTCCGCGGGCAGCCCCCGCTGCCGGGCCGCCGCCACCAGGACGTCGTGGACCGGCGCTTCGGGCAGCGGCATGCCCTCGGGGACGACACCGACGAGCCGCCGCACGGCCTCGGGGTCGGTGCGCGGGTCCACGCCGTACACCGCGACGGACACCGCCCCGGCCGCCTCGGACGTCCCAGCCGCTTCGGACGTCCCAGTCGCCCCGGTCGCCCCGGTCACCTCTGACGCCCCGGGGCGGTCCGGACCGCCGTCGCCGAGCAGCCGGGCCAGGAACCGGTCGGCGGAGTCGTCGTCGGAGACGGCGGCCACGCACGCGTTGCGCTCGATCCGCAGCACGCGCTCCTGGCGCCGGGCGCCGCACCCCTCCGGGGCGTCCGCCGTCGGGTGCCGTACCTCCAGGGCCATCGGTTCCAGCCGGGCTCCGCCGGGCGTGCCACCCGGACGGTGATCGTGCACCGCGAACCTTCGGCTGTCCGACCCTGGATGCATGAAGCCTCCTCTGGATAGATTGTTGAACAATGTTGGGAAAACGTGGCGCGGTAACCGCGCCGGGCGCGTGGTGCGGACACCATAGATCATTTCAAGGCGGCTCCTGACTTTCGTACAGTCTTCAGGATCGGAGCCGCGCTACTAAAGTACTCATTGCGTCGCGCGCGGCATTTCGTGCCCCGTGAGAACCCCCGTTCGGCTCCGCCGTCCCGCGCCGGGTTCACGGAGCGGCCCCGTCACCGCGCCGCCCGGAGGGGGCGCGGGCCGCGCGGACCTAGGAGGCGTAAGGGGACGGTGAGGGGTTCCTCCGCCCCCTTACGCCGCCCCGATAATCAAGGGCACCGTCAGACGTGCCGTGTACCGGAGGCGATTCGCGGGCCCGGCCGCCCCGTTCGAGGGGCGGGGCGCGGGCCGCGCTGATCGCGGACCTTCCTCCTGCTGCCGCAGCCCGGCTCCCCGCGGCCGTCTGGAACGTACGCCGGGCCGGCCTCCATCACGGTCAGAGGAGTATCCGTTGGTTGCCCTCAACGGTAGTTCGCGTCTCGGAACAGCAGATTCCATAACCATGCTGGGCCCGGACTTTCCCTTCGCTTACGACGAATGGCTGGCGAGTCCGCACGGTCTCGGGGGAATTCCGGAAGGCGAGTTCGGGACGCCCGTCGCGGTCACCGGCGCGGGGATATCGGGTCTCGTCACCGCGTACGAGCTCATGCGGGTCGGCCTGCGGCCCGTGGTGCACGAGGCGGGCCCCGTCGGCGGCCGCATGCGCTCCGTCGGGTTCGAGGGCGTCGCCGACGCCGACGCCGTGGCCGAGCTCGGCGCGATGCGCTTCCCCGCGTCGGCGACCGCGCTGCGCCACTACATGGACCTCGTCGGCCTGCGCACCCGCCCGTTCCCCAACCCGCTGACCCCCGCCAGCGGCAGCACCGTCGTCGCCCTGGGCGGCGCCCGGCACTACGCCCGGCACGCCGGCGAACTCCCCGACACCTATCAGGAAGTCGGCATGGCCTGGGACAAGGCCCTCCAGGAGCACGCCGAGCTGTTCGCCATGGACGACGCGATCCGCCGCCGCGACACCGAGGCGATCAAGGCCATCTGGAACCCGCTGGTGCGCGCCCTGGACGACGAGTCCTTCTACGGCTTCCTCGCCCGCTCGCCCGCCTTCCAGTCCTTCACGTACCGGGAGATCTTCGGCCAGGTGGGCTTCGGCGCGGGCGGCTGGGACACCGACTTCCCGAACTCCATGCTGGAGATCCTGCGCGTCGTCTACACCGGCGCCGAGGAGGACCACCGGCTCGTCGTCGGGGGCTCCCGGCAACTGCCGCTCCGCCTGTGGTCGCACGCGCCCGACGAGCTGGCGCACTGGCCCGCCGGCACGTCCCTGGAGTCGCTGCACCGCGGCGGCCCCCGCGGCGGCGTCGCCCGCGTCGAGCGCACCGCCCGCGGCATCGCCGTGCACGAGCGGGACGGCACGGTCCGCACCTACGCCGCGGCCGTCTTCACCCCGCAGAAGCGCACCCTGGTCACCAACGTCCGCTGCGACCGGACGCTGCTGCCCACACCGGTGTGGACGGCGGTGGAGCGCAGCCACTACATGGGCTCGTCCAAGCTGTTCGTCCTCGTCGACCGGCCCTTCTGGCGCGACCGCGACCCGCGCACCGGCCGCGAGGTGATGAGCACGACCCTCACCGACCGGATGCCCCGCGGCGTCTACCTCTTCGACGACGGCCCGGACCGCCCCGGCGTCATGTGCCTGTCGTACACCTGGAACGACGACTCCCTGAAGATGGCCCCGCTGAGCCCCGAGGAGCGGCTGGACGGCGTCCTCGACGCCCTCGCCGACATCTACCCCGGCGTCGACATCCGCTCCCGCGTCATCGCGCCGCCCCGCACGGTCACCTGGGAGGCCGAACCCCACTTCCAGGGCGCCTTCAAGGCCAACCTGCCGGGCCACTACCGCTACCAGCGGCGGCTGTTCACCCACTTCATGCAGGAGGGCCTCACCCCGCGGCAGCGCGGGTTCTTCCTCGCCGGCGACGACGTCTCCTGGACCGCGGGCTTCGCCGAGGGCGCCGTGACGACCGGCCTCAACGCCTACTGGGGCGTCCTGCGCCACCTCGGCGGCGCCACCCGGCCGTCGAACCCCGGCCCCGGCGACCTGTTCGCGTCGCTCGCGCCCGTCGAACTGCCCGAGGACTGACGCGGCGGCGGACGGGACACGGGACACGGGACACGGGAAGGGCCCCCGGAGCACCGGCTCCGGGGGCCCTTCCTTGGTGTGTGTTCCGCGTACGGTCCGCGGTGTGTGTTCCGCGTACGGTCCGCGGTGTGTGTCCCGTGTACGGGTCCGCGGCGTGTGTTCCGCGTACGGGCTACGCCTGCGCCCGCCGCAGGAACCCGCGGATGCCCACGGCCGCGAACAGGGCGATGGACCCCACCAGCACGATCAGCGTCACCGGCAGCGGCACGTGCTCCACGCTCGGCGACGTCACCGCCCGCATGCCCTCACTGGCGTACGACAGCGGGTTGGCGCCGCAGATCACCTGGAACCAGCGCACCTCGTCGAGCGCGACCAGCGGGAACTGCGTCGAGCCCGTGAACAGCAGCGGCATCAGGACCAGCGTGAACATCACGTCCACCTTGTCGCTGTTGACGGACGTGCCCAGGCACAGGCCGATGGACGCCCCCGCCAGGGCGCCGAGCGCGGCGATCCCGAGCGCCGGCACGGTCCGGCTGAGCGGCCACGACAGGTCGAGGAGCACCATGCCGACCGGCGTCATCATCAGCGACGCCACGAAGCCGTACAGCGCGCCGAAGAGGATCTTCTCCACGGCCACCAGGCGCAGCGAGATCGGCGAGAGCAGCCGGTCCTCGATCTCCCGCGTGTACGAGAAGTCGACGACGAGCGGCAGCGCCGTGTTCTGCATACCGCCGAGGAAACCGTTCAGGGCGAGCACCCCGGGCAGCAGCACGGAGCTGTAGTCGCCGTCCACGTAACCCGCGTCGCTCAGCAGCACGCCGAACACGAACAGCGTGAAGAACGGCTGGATGATGGCCTGCCCGATGAACGTCGGGAACTGGCGCAGCGCGACGAAGACATCGCGCCACATGATGGCGCCGAAGGTGTGTATCTGCCGGGTCTCCGGCGCCGCCGGGAGTTCCGGGGCCGTCGCGGTGGTCGCGGTCATCGCAGATTCTTTCCGGTGAGGTGGAGGAAAACGTCTTCCAGGGACACCTTTCCGATGCCGACGTCCGTGACCTGGTGGTCCCGTTCGGTGAGCGCGGCGAGCGCCGGCTGGAGCGCCCGCACCGGCTCGGCGTCCGTGTAGATGCGGAACCGGCACTCCGGCGCGGGCGGCGACTGCGGGTCGATCTCGTCGACCTGGCGTACGCCCGGCAGGTCACCGAGCAGCTTCGCCACCGGGGCCGGGCCCTGCGGCGCCTCGACGGCCAGGGTGAGCGTGGAGTGCGCGGGCAGCAGCTTACCGAGGCCCTCGGGGGTGTCCAGGGCGAGCAGCGTGCCCTTGTCGACGATGCCGACGCGGTCGCAGAGCTTCGCGGCCTCGTCCATGTCGTGGGTGGTGATGACCACGGTCACGCCGCGCTCGGCGAGCTCGGTGACCCGCTCGTGCACGAACAGCCGCGCCTGCGGGTCGAGTCCGGTCGCCGGCTCGTCGAGGAACAGCACGCTGGGCCGGTGGATCAGCGCCCGGGCGATCATCACGCGCTGCACCTGGCCGCCGGACATGTCGTCGACCTTCGACTTCCGGTAGTCGGCCAGGCCCATCTGGTCGAGGAGCTCGTCGGCCCGGCGCCGCCGCTCGGCGCGCGGGATGCCGTGGTACGTGGCGTGGAAGAGGAGGTTCTGGCGCACCGACAGGGAGCGGTCGAGGTTGTTGCGCTGCGGCACCACCGCGAGCACCCGCTTCGCCTGTCTGGGCCGGGCGACGACGTCCACGCCGTCGATCACCACCCCGCCCGAGGTCGGCCGCACCCGGGTGGTCATCATGCCCACCGTGGTGCTCTTCCCCGCGCCGTTGGGGCCGAGCAGGCCGAACACCTCACCCCGGTGCACCTCGAAGCTCAGACCGTCGACCACGCGGCGCGCGTCGGCCGCGTACTGTTTCACCAGATTCTCAACCCGGACAGCGTATTCCACGCCGCCGACCCTAGAGGCGGGCCGCTGTCCGTAACACCCCTGTATCTGCCCGGCACCGCCTTCCGGTAGGGGTTTCCTAGGGGTAGGGCTCCCGGAAGCCCGCTGTTACCGTGCAACGGTATTGTGGGCAAATTCATCCGAAGTGCCGTCAGGAATGCGGAGCGCAGCGTGGACCGCGATTCCCGGAACGCCCTCGGAAAGTTTTCCCGGAGTACACAGTCAAGGTAATCGCCCGGCGCGCGGCCATCGGAAGCGGCGTGCGGCCGGACATTTCTGAAAGCCATCACGGCCGGTGCTACGGAGTGGAACATTGAGCGACTTCGCGGAATTCGCAGCCCATTCTCACCCGGAGGACCGGCCTGACCCGCAGGCCTCTGCCCGCGCCGAGGAGGACCGGCCCGGCCCGCAGGCCTCCCCCCGCACCGAGGACCTGCGCACCGCCCTGGCGGGCCTCCCGCGCGCGGAGCAGGAGCGGCACCTGCGCGCCGTGGTCGCCGCGGAGGTCGCGGCGGTCCTCGGCGGCTCCGGCGACGGCCGCCCGGCCGGTGATCTGTCCCGTCCCTTCCTCGACCTGGGGCTCGACTCGCTGACCGCGGTGGAGCTGCACCGCCGCCTCCAGCGCGCCACCGGCCTCGGACTGCCCGTCACCGCCGTCTTCGACCACCCCAACACCGACGCCCTCGCCCGCCACCTGCGCGCCGAACTCTTCGAGACCGCCGACGAGGCCCCCCTCCCCGCCGCCCGCCGCCCCGACGACGAGCCCGTCGCCGTCGTCGCCATGAGCTGCCGCCTGCCCGGCGGCGTCGAGACCCCCGAGGAGCTGTGGCAGCTCCTCACCGACGAGGTGGACGCCGTCTCCGGCTTCCCCACCGACCGCGGCTGGGACCTGTCGGCCCTGTACGACGCCGATCCGGACCGGCCCGGCACCTCGTACGTCCGCGAGGGCGGGTTCCTGCACGACGCGGGCGAGTTCGACGCCGACTTCTTCGGCCTCTCGCCCCGCGAGGCCCTCGCGACGGACCCGCAGCAGCGCCTGCTGCTCGAAGCGTCCTGGGAGGCCCTGGAGCGCGCGGGCATCGACCCGGCCGGTCTGCGCGACTCCGGCACCGGGGTGTTCGTCGGCGCCGAGACCCAGGAGTACGGCCCCCGCCTCGGTGACGCCGGGGACGGCATGGAGGGCTACCTCGTCACCGGCACCGCCGCCAGCGTCGCCTCCGGGCGCATCGCCTACACCCTCGGCCTCCAGGGCCCGACCATGACGGTCGACACCGCCTGCTCCTCGTCGCTGGTCGCGCTGCACCTGGCGGTGCAGGCGCTGCGCCAGGGCGAGTGCGCCCTCGCCCTGGCGGGCGGCGTCGTCGTCATGGCCTCGCCCGGCTCCTTCCTCGCCTTCAGCCGCCAGCGCGGCCTGGCGCCCGACGGCCGCTGCAAGCCCTTCGCGCAGGCCGCCGACGGCACGGCCTGGGGCGAGGGCGTCGGCATGCTGGTCCTGGAGCGCCTGTCCGACGCCCACCGCAACGGCCACCAGGTCCTGGCGGTCATCCGGGGCTCGGCCGTCAACCAGGACGGCGCCAGCAACGGCCTGACCGCCCCCAACGGACCCGCGCAGCAGCGCGTCATCCGCGCCGCCCTCGCGGACGCCGGGCTCGCGCCCGCCGACGTCGACGCGGTCGAGGCGCACGGCACCGGCACCACGCTCGGCGACCCCATCGAGGCCCAGGCCCTCATCGCCACGTACGGGCAGCACCGCCCCGAGGGGCGGCCGCTGTGGCTGGGCTCGCTGAAGTCCAACGTCGGCCACACCCAGGCCGCCGCGGGCGTCGCCGGGGTCATCAAGATGGTCCAGGCGATGCGCCACGGGACGCTGCCGAAGACCCTGCACATCGACGCGCCGAGCGGCCACGTCGACTGGTCGGCGGGGTCGGTCGAACTGCTCACCGAGGCACGGGAGTGGCCCGAGCGGCAGGACGGCGCACCCCGCCGCGCGGGCGTCTCGTCGTTCGGCATGAGCGGCACCAACGCGCACGTCATCCTGGAGCAGGCCCCGCCGCCCGCGCCCGGCGCCCCTGGGACGACCGGCGCCGCCTCCGACGAGCCCGCCGTGACCGACGGGGCGGTGGCCCCGGAAGAGCCCGCCGCCGACGAGGCCGCCGCCTCCGCCGTGCTGCCCGGCCGGGTGCCGCTGGCCCTGTCGGCGAAGACGGACGACGCGCTGCGGGCCCAGGCGGACCGGCTGCGCGCGCACCTGCTCGCGCACCCCGGCCTGGAACCCGCCGACGTTGCCTGGACCTTGTCGGTCGCCCGGTCGCGGTTCGCGCACCGGGGCGTGGTGCACGGGCGCGACCGCGACGAACTCCTCGCGGGGCTCGCCCGCCTCGCGGACGGCGATCCGGCGGCCCCCGGCACGGCCACCGGCCGCGCCCTGCCCGGCGCGGCCCGCCCGGTGTTCGTCTTCCCCGGCCAGGGCTCGCAGTGGGCCGGCATGGCGCGCGAACTCCTCGACGACTCCCCGGTGTTCGCGGACCGGATGGAGGAGTGCGCCGACGCGCTCGGCCCGTTCGTGGACTGGGACCTCTTCGAGGAGCTCGACGGCGAGAACTTCGACCGCGTCGACGTCGTCCAGCCCGTGCTCTTCGCCGTCATGGTCTCCCTCGCCGCCGTCTGGCGCGCTGCCGGTGTCGAGCCCGCCGCCGTGGTCGGCCACAGCCAGGGCGAGATCGCCGCCGCCTGCGTCGCGGGCGCCCTCTCGCTGGAGGACGCCGCCTGGGTGGTGGTGCTGCGCAGCCAGGCCATCGCCGAACTCTCCGGCCGCGGCGGCATGGTCTCGGTCCCGCTGCCCGAGCGGCAGGTCCGCGAGATGATCGCCCCGTGGGGCGACGACCTGTCCGTGGCCGCGGTCAACGGCCCCGCCCACGTCGTCGTCTCCGGCGCCACGGCGGCCCTGGAGGAGCTGGTCGCGCAGTGCGTGGCCCGCGACATCCGCGCCCGTACGATCCCCGTCGACTACGCCTCGCACTCCGGCCACGTCGAGGCCATCGAGGAGCACCTGGAGCGGGTCCTCGCCCCGGTCGCGCCCCGCACCCCCGACGTGCCGCTGTACTCGACCCTCACGGGCACCTGGCTGGACGTTCCGATGGACGCCGGGTACTGGTACCGCAACCTGCGCCGGACCGTCCTGTTCGAGCACGCCGCCCGCGGGCTCCTGGCCGAGGGCCACGGCCTGTTCCTGGAGATGAGCCCCCACCCGGTGCTCACCGTCCCCGTCCAGGCCACCATCGACGCCACCGACAGCTCCGCCGCCACCCTGGGCTCCCTGCGCCGCGACGAGGGCGGCGCCGACCGGCTGCTCGCCGCGCTCGCCGAGGCCCACGCGCACGGCGCCGCCCTCGACTGGGCGGCGCTGCTTCCCGGCCACCGGCAACTCGTGGACCTGCCGACGTACCCCTTCCAGCGCCGCCACTACTGGCTGGTCGAGCAGCGGGCCTCCGACGGCCTCCCGCCCGCCGCCGACACCGCCGAGGCTCGCTTCTGGGAGGCCGTCGAGCGCGAGGACGTGGACGAGCTGACGTCCACCCTCGGCGACGGCGTGGCCGAGGACGCGCTCACCGAGGTCCTGCCGGGCCTGTCCGCCTGGCGGCGGCAGCGCAGGGAACGCGCCCTCATCGACAGTTGGCGCTACCGCGCCACCTGGCAGCCGCTGCCCGCGGCCAAGCTGCCGGCGGCGCGCCTGTCCGGACGGTGGCTGGTCGTCGTCCCCGAGGACACCCCGGACCATCCCTGGGCCACGGGGGCCGTCGACGCCCTCACGGCCGCCGGTGCCGAACCCGTCACCTGGAGCCTCCGCGCGGGCGAGGCGACGCGTGACCTCCTCGCGGAGCGGCTGCGGCAGCTCACGGCGGACGGCGCGCCGGAGCCCGCCGGAGTGGTCTCGCTGCTCGGCCTCGCCACGGCCGCCCTCGACGGCCACCCGGCCGTGCCCGCGGGCCTCGCCGCCACCCTGGCCCTGGTCCAGGCCCTCGCGGACACCGGTGCCGCCGGGCGCCTGTGGGCCCTCACCCAGGGGGCCGTCTCCACCGGCCGCAGCAACCGCATCGACCACCCCGCCCAGGCCCACCTGTGGGGCTTCGGCCGGGCCGTCGCCCTCGAACACCCCGACCGCTGGGGCGGCCTCGTCGACCTGCCCGCACCGTACGACCCCCGGGCGGGCGCCCGGCTCGCCGCGGTCCTGGCCGCCGCGTCCGACACCGCCGACGCCTTCGAGGACCAGCTCGCCGTGCGCGGTTCCGGCGTGTTCGTACGCCGCCTCGTCCGCGGCGAGGCGGCCGGTGCCGGCCTGCGGCGGGACACCCGGTGGACGCCGCGCGGCACGGTCCTCGTCACCGGCGGCACGGGTGCCCTCGGCGGGCACGTGGCGCGGTGGCTGGCGCGTACGGGCGCCGAGCATCTCCTGCTCACCAGCCGTCGCGGCCCCGACGCGCCGGGCGCCGCCGAACTCCGTGCCGAACTGGAGCAGTCCGGCGCCCGCGTCACCCTCGCGGCCTGCGACGCCGCCGACCGGGACGCCCTCGCCCGGCTCCTGGACGACCTGCCCGCCGACGCCCCCCTGACCGCCGTCGTCCACACGGCGGGCGTCCTGGACGACGGCGTCGTCGACGCCCTCACCCCGGCCCGCCTCGACGGCGTGCTGGGCCCCAAGTCCCCGGCCGCGGCGGCCCTGCACGAGCTGACCCGCGACCTGGACCTGGACGCGTTCGTGCTCTTCTCGTCCGCGTCGGGCGCGCTCGGCAACGCGGGCCAGGCCAACTACGCCGCCGCCAACGCCTACCTCGACGCGCTCGCCGAGCAGCGCCGTGCCGACGGGCTGCCCGCCACCTCCGTCGCCTGGGGCACCTGGGAGGGCGCCGGGCTCGCCGACACCGCCGTACGCGCCGAGCGCACCCGCCGCGACGGCATGCCGCCGATGCCGCCCGAGCCCGCCGTCGCCGCCCTGCGGGACGCGGTCGAGCGCGGCGACGCCACCGTCGTCGTCGCCGCCGTCGCCTGGGACACCTTCCTGCCGGGCTTCGTCGCCACCCGCCCCAGCAGGCTCTTCGCCGCGCTGCCCGACGCCCGCGAGCGCGCCGACGGCCCTGCGGACGGCACCCCCGCCCCTGCCGGCGGCCACGCCGCCACCGGCCCGGAGTGGATGCGGCGGCTCGCCCCGCTGCCCGCGCCGGAGCGCGCCGCCGCCCTCCTCGCCTTCGTCCGGGGCCAGGCCGCCGCCGTCCTCGGCCACTCCGCCGCCGAGGCCGTCGACCCGGGACGCGCCTTCCGCGACCTCGGCTTCGACTCCCTCACCGCCGTCGAGCTGCGCAACCGCGTCCAGGCCGCCACCGGCCTGCGCCTGCCCGCCTCGCTGGTCTTCGACTACCCCAACTCCACCGCGCTCGCGGGCTACTTGGCGGACGAGGTGTTCGGCGCCGGGACGGCCGCAGCCCCCGCAGCCTCCGCCCCCGCAGCCTCCGCCGCGCCGCTCGCCGACGACCCCGTCGCCATCGTGGCCATGAGCTGCCGCTTCCCCGGCGACGTCCGTTCGCCCGAGGACCTGTGGCGCCTCGTCGCCGAGGGCCGCGACGCCATGGGCGAGTTCCCCGCCGACCGCGGCTGGGACCTCGCCGGGCTGTACGACCCCGACCCCGACCGGGCGGGCAAGAGCTACGTCCGCGAGGGCGGGTTCCTGACGGACGCGGGCGACTTCGACGCCGACTTCTTCGGCATCTCGCCGCGCGAGGCCCTCGCCATGGACCCGCAGCAGCGCCAGCTCATGGAGACGTCCTGGGAGCTGTTCGAGCGCGCGGGCATCGACCCGACGACGCTCCGCGGCACCCGCGCGGGCGTCTTCGTCGGCTCCAACGGCGACGACTACATCGCCCGCGGGGCCACCGTCCCCCAGGACATCGAGAGCCACGTCCTCACCGGCAACGCCGTCAGCGTCATGTCCGGCCGCCTGTCGTACGCGTTCGGCCTCGAAGGCCCTGCCGTGACCGTCGACACCGCGTGCTCGGCGTCCCTGGTGGCCCTCCACCTGGCGGCGCAGGCGCTGCGGCAGGGCGAGTGCGACCTGGCCCTGGCTGGCGGCGTGACCGTGATGGCATCGCCGGACACCTTCGTCCAGTTCAGCCGCCAGCGCGGCCTGGCCGCCGACGGGCGCTGCAAGGCCTTCGCGGAGGCCGCCGACGGCACGGGCTGGGGCGAGGGAGTGGGCCTGCTCCTGCTTGAGCGGTTGTCGGACGCCCGGCGCAACGGCCACAGTGTCCTCGCGGTCGTACGGGGCTCCGCCGTCAACCAGGACGGCGCCAGCAACGGCCTCACCGCCCCCAACGGCCCCTCCCAGCAGCGCGTCATCCGCGCCGCCCTGGAGAGCGCGGGCCTGTCGGCCGCCGAGGTCGACGCGGTGGAGGCGCACGGCACGGGCACGACGCTCGGCGACCCGATCGAGGCGCAGGCGCTCCTTGCGACGTACGGGCAGGAGCGCCCGGAGGACCGGCCCCTGTGGCTCGGCTCGATCAAGTCCAACATCGGCCACACGCAGGCCGCCGCCGGTGTCGCGGGCGTCATCAAGATGGTGATGGCGATGCGCGCAGGCGTCCTGCCGCGGACGCTGCACGTGGACCGGCCCAGCACGCACGTCGACTGGTCCTACGGGTCCGTCGAGCTGCTCACCGAAGCCCGGGAATGGACCGAGCGGGACGGTGCCGCGCCGCGCCGCGCGGGCGTGTCGTCGTTCGGCGTCAGCGGCACCAACGCGCACGTCATCCTGGAGCAGATACCGCAGGACGGGCCCGCTGAGGCTGCTCCCGCGCCCGCGCCTGTCGCTCCGGTGACGGCGGTGCCGTGGGTGCTCTCTGCGCGCGGTGTCGATGCCCTGCGGGCGCAGGTCGATCGGCTGCGTGAGCACGTGGTGGCGCGTCCTGGGCTGGATGCCGTGGATGTGGGCTGGTCGCTGTTGTCGGGGCGGGCTCTGCTCGAACACCGGGCGGTGGTGTTCGGTCGGGAGCGGGAGGAGTTCCTGGCCGGGCTCGAAGCTCCGTTGAGTGGTGCGGTGGTTGAGGGCCGTCTGGGGGTGGTCTTCACCGGGCAGGGCAGTCAGCGGCTCGGGATGGGTCGGGAGTTGTATGAAACCTTCCCGGTGTTCGCGGATGCGCTGGACGAGGTGTGTGCGTACTTCGACGGGTGGATAGAACGTTCGCTCCAGAGCGTGATGTTCGGTGCGGACGCCGACCTGCTGGAGCAGACCGGGTACGCACAGCCCGCGCTGTTCGCGATGGAAGTGGCGCTGTTCCGCTTGGCGGAGTCCTTGGGTGTACGGCCGGAGGTTGTCGGCGGGCATTCGATCGGTGAGCTGGCTGCCGCGTACGTGGCCGGGGTGTGGTCGCTTGAGGACGCCGTGGCGTTGGTCGCCGCGCGTGGTCGGTTGATGCAGGCGCTGCCCCAGGGTGGCGCGATGCTGGCGGTGCAGGCGGCGGAGGCGGAGGTGCTGCCGCTCCTGGACGGTCTCGCCGACCGGGTGGGTGTCGCGGCGGTCAACGGGCCTTCGCAGGTGGTCCTCTCCGGTGAGCGCACGGCTCTTGCAGGCCTGGAGCAGACGCTGCGGGGCCAGGGGCGCAAGGTGCGGTGGCTGAAGGTGTCGCATGCCTTCCACTCGCCGTTGATGGAGCCCGCGCTGGACGAGTTCCGGCGTGTTGCGCAGGAGTTGACGTACCAGGAGCCGACGCTTCCGGTGGTCTCCAACCTCACGGGTGCGGTGGCCGATCCTGCCGAGCTTCGAGACCCCGAGTACTGGGTGCGGCACATCCGTGAGGCTGTGCGCTTCCATGAGGGGCTGGGTGCGCTGACCGGTTTCGGCGTCTCCATGCTGCTGGAGCTGGGCCCGGACGCGGTCCTGACCGCGATGGCGCACGACACGGTCACCGAGCCTGCCGCGCAGGCGGGGCTGGTGGCCGCTGTCCGGAAGGACCGCCCGGAGGCGGACACGTTCCTGGCGGCCCTCGCGCAGTTGTACGTACGCGGGGTCGAGGTCGACTGGGCGCCGCTGTACGCGCCGGTGGAAGCGCGGCGCCGCGTAGACCTGCCCACGTACGCCTTCCAGCGTGACCACTACTGGCTGGACCTGACGGCGTCCGGCGGTGCGCGTACGGGTACGGACGACGCGGACGAGGTGGAGGCGCGGTTCTGGGAGGCCGTGGAGCGGGAGGACCTGGAATCGCTGAGCGCCGAGCTGGGCGGCGCGGCCGACGGCGGGGCGCTCGGTGAGGTGCTGCCGGTGCTCTCGTCGTGGCGGCGGCAGCGGCGCGAGGCCGGCACGGTCGGGCGGTGGCAGTACCGCGAGTCGTGGAAGCCGCTGACGGGCCTGGCCCCGGCGGCGTTCGACGGCGTGTGGTGGGTGGTCGTACCGGGCGACGAGGACGCGTACCCGTGGGCGGACGCGGCGGTCGCCGGACTGGAGGAGCGCGGCGCGCGGGTGGCCCGGATCCCGGTGCGGCGTGACGAGGCGGAGCGTGAGGTGCTGGCCAGGAAACTGCGCGAACTGGAGCGAGCGGGTGGCGAGTTCGCGTCTCCGCTGGGCGTGCTGTCGCTGCTGCCCCTCGACGACTCCGAGGGTTCGGCGCACCCGGCCGTGTCCGTCGGCCTGGAGGGTGTGCTCGCGCTCCTCCAGGCGCTCGGCGACGCCGAGGTGGCGGCACCGCTGTGGGCGGCCACGCGCGGCGCGGTGACCACCGGGCGCTCGGACCGGCTGACGGCGCCGCGGCAGGCGGCCGTGTGGGGCATGGGCCGGGTCGCCGCTCTGGAGCAGCCCCAGCGCTGGGGCGGCCTGATCGACCTGCCCGAGCGGCCGGACGAGCGGGCGCGGCTGCGGCTCGCCGACGCCTTGGGCTCGGCGGCGGGCGAGGACCAGGTGGCGGTCCGCGGCTCCGGCGTGTTCGGACGACGGCTCGTACGCCTTTCCGCGGGCGCGGCGTCCGCCACCGGTGCGGTGGCGGGCGACGGGGAGGCCGCCGCCTGGACGCCGAGCGGTACGGTCCTCGTCACCGGCGGCACCGGCGCGCTGGGCGGGCACGTGGCGCGGTGGCTGGCGCGTACGGGCGCCGAGCACCTCGTGCTCACCAGCCGGCGCGGCCCCGACGCGCCCGGCGCGGCCGGACTCCGGGCAGAGCTGGAGGAGCTGGGAGCCCGGGTGACGCTCGCGGCCTGTGACGTCGCCGACCGCGAGGCGCTGGCGCGGGTCCTGGACGGGATCCCGGCTCAGGTGCCGCTGACCGGTGTGTTCCACACGGCGGGCGTCTTGGACGACGGCGTGCTCGACGGCCTGACGCCGGGGCGGTTCGCCACCGTCTTCGGGCCGAAGGTGCAGGCGGCCCTGAACCTGCACGAGCTGACCCGCGACCGCGCCGAGCTGACGGCCTTCGTCCTGTTCTCGTCCGTCGCGGGCTCGATGGGCATCGGCGGCCAGGGCAACTACGCGGCGGCCAACGCCTTCCTGGACGCCTTCGCCGAGCACCGCAGATCACTCGGGCTGCCCGCGCTCTCCCTCGGCTGGGGCCCGTGGGCCGGCGGCGGCATGGCCGCCGACGGGGGAGTGGTGGAACAGCGCGTCCGGGACAGCGGCATGCCCGCGATGGAGCCGGACCTGGCCGTCGCCGCGATGGCCGCCGCGCTGACGGCCACGGCCTCCCCGGGCGGCGCGGCGGCCGTGACGCTCGCCGACGTCGTCTGGGACACGTACGCGCCGGGCTACGCCACGGCCCGCCCCTGCCACCTGTTCGACCAGCTCACCACCGCCGCCGCGGTGGCCGCCGCCCCGGGCCGGGACGGGGGCCCGGCGTCCCCGGGCACGGACTCCCTCGCGGAACGGCTCGCGGCCCTGCCCGCGGCGGAGCGCGAACGGGCGCTCCTCGACCTCGTGCGGGACCGCGTCGCCACGGTCCTCGGCTACCCGGCCACCAAGACCGTCGACGCCGCCCGCCCCTTCAAGGACCTCGGCTTCGACTCGCTGACGGCGGTCGAACTCCGCAACCTCCTCGGCGCCGCCAGCGGACTGCGCCTCCCCACGACGATCGTCTTCGACCACCCGACCCCGGCCGCGCTCGCCGCGTACCTGCGCGGCGAACTCCTCGGCCGCCACGTGCCCGGCGAGGCCGCGGAGCCGGTGGCCGCCGCCGCGGGGGCGGCCGACGACGGCGACCCGGTCGTGATCGTCGCGATGAGCTGCCGCTTCCCCGGCGACGTCCGCTCGCCCGAGGACCTGTGGCGGCTGCTGAGCGACGGCCGCGACGCCGTCGGCGACATGCCGCAGGACCGCGGCTGGAACGTCGACGCGCTCTACCACCCGGACCCCGGACACGCCGGGACCAGCTACGTCCGCGAGGGCGGCTTCCTCCACGACATGGCGGAGTTCGACGCCGACTTCTTCGGCATCTCGCCGCGCGAGGCCCTGGCCATGGACCCGCAGCAGCGGCTCCTCCTGGAAACCGCCTGGGAGGCCTTCGAGCGGGCCGGCATCGACCCGGTGACGCTGCGCGGCAGCCGCACCGGCGTCTTCTCCGGCACCAACGGCCAGGACTACGAGAACGTCCTGCGCACCGCCGCCGACCGCGGCGAGGGCTACCTCGGCACCGGCAACGCGGCCAGCGTCGTCTCCGGCCGCCTGTCGTACGCCTTCGGCCTCGAAGGCCCGGCGGTGACGGTGGACACGGCGTGCTCGTCGTCGCTGGTCGCGCTGCACCTGGCGGCGCAGGCGCTGCGGCAGGGCGAGTGCGACCTGGCCCTGGCGGGCGGTGTGACCGTGATGTCGACGCCGGACACCTTCGTGGAGTTCAGCCGCCAGCGCGGCCTCGCGACCGACGGCCGCTGCAAGGCCTTCGCGGAGGCGGCGGACGGGACGGGCTGGGGCGAGGGGGTGGGCCTGCTCCTCCTTGAGCGGTTGTCGGACGCGCGCCGCAACGGCCACGACGTGCTCGCGGTCGTACGGGGCTCCGCCGTCAACCAGGACGGCGCCAGCAACGGCCTCACCGCGCCCAACGGCCCGTCCCAGCAGCGCGTCATCCGGGCGGCCCTCGCCAACGCCGGGCTCGCAGCCGGTGACGTGGACGCGGTGGAGGCGCACGGCACCGGCACGAAGCTGGGTGACCCGATCGAGGCGCAGGCGCTGCTCGCGACGTATGGCCAGGAGCGCCCGGCGAACCGGCCGCTGTGGCTGGGGTCGATCAAGTCCAACATCGGCCACACGCAGGCCGCCGCCGGTGTCGCGGGCGTCATCAAGATGGTGATGGCCATGCGCGAGGGCGTACTCCCGCCGACGCTGCACGTGGACCGGCCCAGCTCACACGTGGACTGGTCGGCGGGCGCGGTGGAGCTGCTGACGGAAGCCCAGCAGTGGCCGGAGCGCGCCGAGGCGCCGCGCCGGTCCGGCGTGTCGTCGTTCGGCGTCAGCGGTACCAATGCCCACGTGATCCTGGAGCAGGCGCCGCCGCAGGACGGGCCCGCTGAGGCTGCTCCCGCGCCCGCTGCTCCGGTGGTGGCGGTGCCGTGGGTGCTCTCGGCGCGCGGTGCCGATGCCCTGCGGGCGCAGGTCGACCGGTTGCGCGAGCACGTGGTGGCGCGTCCTGGGCTGGATGCCGTGGATGTGGGCTGGTCGCTGTTGTCGGGGCGGGCCCTGCATGAGCACCGGGCTGTGGTGTTCGGTCGGGAGCGGGAGGAGTTCCTGGCCGGGCTCGATCAGCCGTTGAGCGGTTCGGTGGTTGAGGGCCGTCTGGGGGTCGTGTTCACGGGGCAGGGTAGTCAGCGGCTCGGGATGGGCCGGGAGTTGTACGAGGCGTTCCCGGTGTTCGCGGATGCGCTGGACGAGGTGTGTGCGTACTTCGACGGGTGGATAGAACGTTCGCTCCAGAGCGTGATGTTCGGTGCGGA
>NZ_JASCXL010000107.1:0-31716 GCF_030010595.1 Streptomyces sp. CC224B
GCGTCGGGCTGGGGCTCGTCGTGCTCGTCGTGCCCGGTGAAGCGCAGGTGGCGGGGTCCTCGCGTGGCGCGGGGGTGGTGTCGCGCGGGGCCGGGGCGGTGGACCCGCCGGGGGCGGCGGGCTCGGGCGCGGAGTCCGGGGACCCGCCCGCGGGGGCGGGGACGGACGCCTCCGCGGGGGCGGACGGGCCGGTGGGGGTGGAGCTGCCCGCGGAGGCGGAGGTGTCTGTGGAGGCGGAGGTGTCCGTGGAGGTGTCCGTAGAGGCGGAGGTGTTCGTGGAGCCGTCGGCGGAGGCGGAGCCGTCCGCGGAGGGGGAGCTGTCCGTGGAGCCGTCCGTGGAGGTGGAGGCCGTGTCCGTGGCGGCGGGAGCGGCGGCGTCCCCGTCCGTGGCGGTGGGAGTGGAGGCCGCCCCGTCCGTGGAGCCCGACCCGCCGGTGGAGGCCGGGGCGGAAGTGGGGGTCCGGGCGGAGGCGGAGGCCGGGGCGGAAGCGGAGGCCGGGGCGGAAGCGGAGGTACCGGCGGAGGCGGAGTCCGGGGCGGAAGTGGAGGTCGGGGCGGAAGCAGAGGTCCCGGCGGAGGCGGAGCCGGGGACAGAAGTGGAGGCCCCGGCGGAAGCGGAGGTCCCGGGGGAGGCGGAGCCGGGGACGGAAGTGGAGGCCCCGGCGGAGGCGGAGGCCGGGGCGGAGGCCGGGGCCGCGCCGGGGACGGGGGCGGTGGCCGTGGCGGTCGCGTCCGGCTCCGTGCCCCGCGCACCTCCCGGCTCCGCAGCGGTGGCGCCCAGCTCGTCGCCCGGCAGGCGCACCGTGTTGACGTACCGGCCGTCGAGCAGTGTCACGGTGCGGTCGGCGAGGGCGGCGACGTCCGGGTCGTGGGTGGCGAGCACGACGGTGATGCCGTGCGAGCGGGCGGCCGTCGTCAGGGTGCGCAGCACCTGGGCCCGGTCGGCGCGGTGCAGCGTGGCCGTGGGCTCGTCGGCGAAGAGGACGGAGGGGGCGGCCGCGAGGGCGCGCGCCACGGCCACGCGCTGGCACTCCGCGCGGGTCAGCGCGTACGGGCGCTTGCGCGCGCAGTCGCCGATGTCGAGGCGCTCCAGCCACTCCAGGGCGGTGCGCTTGGCGGCGCGGTGCGCGGTGCCGCGCAGGAGCAGGGTGAGCGCGGTGTTCTCCCAGGCGGTCAGCTCCGGTACGAGGTGGGGCTCGGTGTCGATCCAGCCGAACCGCTCGCGGCGCAGCCGCTCACGTGCCAGCGGGCTCATGGTGTGCACGGGCGTGGAGTTGAACCAGACCTCGCCGCGCTGGGGCAGCAACTGGCCGGACAGGCAGCGCAGGAGCGTGGTCTTGCCGCTGCCGCGCGGCCCGCCGACCGCGAGGATCTCGCTCTCGCGGACGCCGAGCGAGACGCCCGTGAGCGCGGGAGAGCCGTTGAGCGTGATGTGCAGGGCGCGTGCCCACAGCACGTCGTTGTCCGGCGGAGCCACCATGGGCGTACACCTCGGTTCAGATCAGTTCGCGTCCCCCGTACGGGGGAACGAAGGCTGGGCCGATCGGTCACTGGGCACGCTAAGGATTCCGCGGGGGGACCTCGGACAAGGACGCGGCCCGGGTGCCGCCATCTCACTCGGATGGGGCACCCGGGCCGCGTGCGTGACGGGGCGGTGGGGGTCAGATCTTGGTCCAGGCCTCCGTGAGGACCTGGCGGACGATGGACTCGATCTCGTCGAACGTGGACTGGTCCGCTATCAGCGGCGGGGAGAGCTGGATGACGGGGTCGCCCCGGTCGTCGGCGCGGCAGTACAGGCCGTACTCGAACAGCTTCTTGGAGACGAAGCCGTACAGGACGCGCTCGGACTCCTCGTCGGTGAAGGACTCCTTGGTGGCCTTGTCCTTGACGAGCTCGATGCCGTAGAAGAAGCCGTTGCCACGGACGTCGCCGACGATCGGCAGGTCGTGCAGCTTCTGCAGGGTGGACAGGAACGCCGACTCGTTGTCGAGCACGTGCTGGTTGAGGCCCTCGCGCTCGAAGAGGTCGAGGTTGGCGAGGCCGACGGCGGCGGAGACCGGGTGGCCGCCGAAGGTGTAGCCGTGCAGGAAGGTGTTGTCGCCCTTGTAGAACGGCTCCGCGATCCGGTCCGAGACGATGGCGGCGCCGATGGGGGAGTAGCCCGAGGTCATGCCCTTGGCGCAGGTGATGATGTCGGGGACGTAGCCGAACTTGTCGCAGGCGAACATCGTGCCGAGGCGGCCGAAGGCGCAGATGACCTCGTCGGAGACGAGCAGCACGCCGTACCGGTCGCAGATCTCGCGCACGCGCTGGAAGTAGCCGGGCGGGGGCGGGAAGCAGCCGCCCGCGTTCTGCACCGGCTCCAGGAAGACCGCGGCGACGGTCTCCGGGCCCTCGAAGAGGATCTCCTGCTCGATCTGGTCGGCGGCCCAGCGGCCGAAGGCCTCGGGGTCGTCGCCGTGGATCGGGGCGCGGTAGATGTTGGTGTTCGGGACCTTGCGGGCGCCGGGGACCAGGGGCTCGAACGGGGCCTTCAGGGCCGGGAGCCCGGTGATGGACAGGGCGCCCTGCGGGGTGCCGTGGTAGGCCACCGCGCGGGAGATGACCTTGTACTTCGTGTGGTTGCCGGTGAGCTTGTGGTACTGCTTCGCCAGCTTCCAGGCGGTCTCGACGGCCTCGCCGCCGCCGGTGGTGAAGAAGACCTTGTTCAGGTCGCCGGGGGCGTGGTGGGCGAGGCGCTCCGCCAGTTCCACGGCGGCCGGGTGGGCGTACGACCAGATGGGGAAGAAGGCGAGGTCGGCGGCCTGCCTGGCGGCGACCTCGGCCAGCTCGCGGCGGCCGTGGCCGGCCTGGACCACGAACAGGCCCGCGAGACCGTCGAGGTACTTCCTGCCCTGGTCGTCGTAGATGTAGGTGCCCTCGCCGCGCACGATGGTGGGCACGGGCGTGTTCTCGTACGACGACATGCGCGTGAAGTGCATCCACAGGTGGTCGTACGCGGTCTTGCTGAGGTCCTTGCTCACGGCTATCGGGTTCCCCACATGTAGGTCTGCTTCTTCAGCTTGAGGTAGACGAAGCTCTCGGTGGAGCGCACGCCGGGGAGCGCGCGGATCCGCTTGTTGATCACGTCGAGCAGGTGGTCGTCGTCCTCGCAGACGATCTCCACGAGCAGGTCGTGGGAGCCCGCGGTCATCACCACGTACTCCGCCTCGGGCATCGCGGTGAGCGCGTCGGCCACCGGGTCGACGTCGCCCTCCACGTCGATCCCGACCATCGCCTGGCGGCGGAAGCCCACGGTGAGCGGGTCGGTGACGGCGACGATCTGCATCACGCCCTGGTCGAGCAGCTTCTGGACGCGCTGGCGCACGGCCGCCTCGGACAGGCCGACGGCCTTGCCGATGGCGGCGTACGGACGGCGGCCGTCCTCCTGGAGCTGTTCGATGATCGCCAGGGAGACGGCGTCGACCGCCGGTGATCCGCCCGGGCCGCGGCCGCCGCCGGCGGTGCCGCGCACGGTCGCGCCCTCACGGGGGCCGGCGGTCGCCCCCTCCCGGGGGCTGCTGGGGTCTGCGCTTCGACTGGCCACGACCTCACTGTGCACGAGGTCTCGTCAGTTCCGCAAGGGCAGATCGATGAAATTCGTTGTGCCGAGACTTTCAGTGTGCGGATTTCGCAGTCCTGGGGAGCCGGGTATGTTGAAAGCGTCGGTGTACGGATTAGGGTGGTGTCCCATCTATCTCATCTACTGGACACCCGTCCGGGAGCCCGTCCCCGGGCCCCGGACCCGGGCATCCGACTGGAGGGCCGGAAGTGAGCACCGAGCTGCGCCGTCTGCGCAACTACATCAACGGAGAATTCCGGGACGCGGCCGACGGACGGACCACCGAGGTGATCAACCCGGCGACCGGCGAGGCCTACGCCCTTGCGCCGCTGTCCGGCCAGGCCGACGTCGACGCGGCCATGAAGGCCGCCGCCGACGCGTTCCCGGCCTGGCGCGACCTCGTGCCCGCCGAGCGGCAGAAGGCCCTGCTGAAGATCGCCGACGCCTTCGAGGAGCGGGCCGAGGAGCTCATCGCCGCCGAGGTGGAGAACACGGGCAAGCCCATCGGCCTCACCCGCACCGAAGAGATCCCGCCCATGGTCGACCAGATCCGCTTCTTCGCGGGCGCGGCCCGGATGCTGGAGGGCCGCGCCGCCGGTGAGTACATGGAGGGCCTGACCTCCATCGTCCGGCGCGAGCCGGTCGGCGTCTGCGCGCAGGTCGCGCCGTGGAACTACCCGATGATGATGGCCGTGTGGAAGTTCGCCCCGGCGCTCGCCGCGGGCAACACGGTCGTCCTGAAGCCCTCGGACACCACCCCGGCGTCGACCGTCCTGATCGCCGAGATCATCGGCTCCATCGTGCCGCCCGGCGTCTTCAACGTGATCACCGGTGACCGCGAGACGGGCCGCATGATGGTCGAGCACCCGACCCCGGCGATGGCCTCCATCACCGGCTCGGTGCGCGCGGGCATGCAGGTCGCCGAGTCCGCGTCCAAGGACCTCAAGCGCGTCCACCTGGAGCTGGGCGGCAAGGCGCCCGTCGTGGTCTTCGAGGACGCCGACATCGCCGGTGCCGTCGCCGGCATCTCCGAGGCGGGCTTCTTCAACGCCGGGCAGGACTGTACGGCCGCCACGCGCGTGCTCGTCCACGAGTCGGTGCACGACGAGTTCGTGACCGCGCTCGCCAAGACCGCCGCCGACACCAAGACCGGACAGCCGGACGACGAGGACGTGCTCTACGGCCCGCTGAACAACGCCAACCAGCTCGCGCAGGTCTCCGGCTTCATCGACCGGCTCCCGGCGCACGCCAAGGTCGAGGCGGGCGGCCACCGGGTCGGCGAGAAGGGCTACTTCTACGCCCCGACCGTCGTCTCCGGGCTCAAGCAGGACGACGAGATCATCCAGAAGGAGGTCTTCGGCCCGGTCATCACCGTCCAGTCCTTCACGGACGAGGCCCAGGCCGTGGAGTACGCCAACGGCGTCGAGTACGCCCTGGCCTCCTCGGTGTGGACCAAGGACCACGCGCGGGCGATGCGCATGTCCAAGGCGCTCGACTTCGGCTGCGTCTGGATCAACACGCACATCCCGCTGGTCGCCGAGATGCCGCACGGCGGCTTCAAGAAGTCCGGCTACGGCAAGGACCTGTCGGCGTACGGCTTCGACGACTACACGCGCATCAAGCACGTCATGACGTCGATCGGCTGACGGCGCGACCTGCTGCCGACCCGGTCGGCCGGCGGCGGCGATCGGCCGACGCGCGCCGGTCCCGCGCGGGGCTGACGTTCTGCGGCGTCTTCGGGGCGGGCGGTGGACACCTTGTCCATTGCCCGCCCCTCGTGCGTGAAGTGAGGCTGGGCCCATGACAGTTGCCGCACGTCGTACGGTCCTCAAGGGCATCGGCGCGGCGGGGGCCCTCGGGGCCCTCGCCGGCTGCGGGGTGCCCGCCGCGTACGTCGAGCCGTCCGAGCGGGCCGGGAAGGACCTCTCCGACCGGGACCGGAGGCTGACGTTCGCCAACTGGCCGCTCTACGTCGACACCGACGACCGGGACCGGACCCGGCGGCCCACGCTCGACGCCTTCGAGCGGCGCACCGGCATCGACGTCCGCTACACCGAGGAGATCAACGACAACGACGAGTTCTTCGGCAAGATCAGCCCGTCGCTGATGAACCACCAGGACACCGGCCGGGACCTCGTCGTCATCAGCGACTGGATGTGCGCGCGCTTCGTGCGCCTCGGCTGGGTGCAGGAGATGGACCGCGCCCGCCAGCCCAACGTCGCGCGGTACCTGGACCCGCTGCTGCGGACGCCGCACTTCGACCGGGGGCGCCGGTTCACCGTGCCCTGGCAGTCCGGCATCACCGGCATCGCGTACAACAGGCGCAGGCTCGGCCGCGAGATCCGGCACGTGGCCGACCTGTGGGCCGGTGACCTCCGGGGGCGGGTCACCCTCCTGTCCGGCCTCGACGAGGCGTTCGCCCTGCTCATGCAGGGCGACGGGGTCGACATCACGCGGTGGACCGAGGACGACTTCCACCGCATGTGCGACCAGGTCGAGCGGCGCGTCCGCAGCCACCACATCCGCCGCTTCACCGGCAACGACTACATCAAGGACCTCGCCAGCGGCGACGTCCTGGCCTGCCAGGCCTACAGCGGCGACGTCATCCAGCTCCAGGCCGACGACCCGGACATCGCGTTCGTCGTCCCCGAGGAGGGCGCCGAGCTGTGGGCCGAGTCCCTGATGATCCCCAACCTCGCCCGCCACAAGCGCAACGCCGAGCGCCTCGTCGACCACTACTACGACCCCGAGGTCGCGGCCCGGCTCGCCGCCTGGGTCGCCTACGTCTGCCCCGTGCCCGCGGCCCGCGACGTCCTCGCCTCGTCCAAGGACAGGGAGCTGGCCGCGCTCGCCGAGGACCCGCTGGTCTTCCCCGACGACGCGATGCGCGAGCGGCTCGCCATCGCCCGGGACATCGCGCCGGAGGAACGGCCGGAACTGGTGAAACGGTGGAACGCGCTCGTGGGGCTGTAGCAGGCTCGACCACGTGATCGACGACACGGGGAACCAGACGGTGACGACGACGGGGAAGACGGGCGGCGCGGTGACCGCGGCCGCGACGTACGGGCTGTTCGCGGCGTGGGCGCTGCACGACGCCGAGGAACTGCTGACGCTGCCGCGGTGGGTGCGGACGCGCGTGCCGGAGCTGCGCGAGGCCGCCCCCTGGGTGCCCGGACGGGTGTGGCGGGCCCTGGAGGCCGTCGACGAGCGGGAGTTCGCGGTGGCCGTCGGCGTGGTGGGCGCCATGGTGGCGTCGGCCGCGGTCGCCGGGGCGCGCAGCGGGGGCCGCTCCCCGGCCTACCAGACGGTCCTCAACGGCTTCGGCCTGCACGGCCTGGTGCACCTGGCCCAGGCCGCGGCGGTCCGCGGCTACACGCCCGGGGCGGTCACCTCGCCGCTGCTCGTGGTGCCGTTCACCCTGTGGGCACGGGGACGGCTGCGCCGCGCGGGGGTGCTGCGGCCCGCACGGACCGGGGAGGTGCTGGCGGGGCTCGCGTGGGCGGGGGCCGCGGCGGGGGCGGCGCACGTGGTGGCGCGGCGGGTGGTGGGGCAGCGGTAGCGACCGCGCCGGGCGGCGGTGCGGCCAGGGTGGCGCGGGGGCTGAGGGCGGCCGGTGCCTAGGCTCTGCCGGACGGAGTGGCCACGGTGTCGTGGGGGGGGCGAGGGCGGCCGGTGTCCGGGCCCTGCCGGATGGAGTGGCCACGGTGGCGCCGGGGGTTGAGGGCGGCCGGTGTCCGAGCCCTGCCGGACGGAGCGGCCACGGTGTCGGGCGGCGCACCGGCTCCGCCGTACGGCGTGGCAGGCGTGGCAGTCGCCTCGCTCAGGCCGGGGCCCGGCCGGGAACCGTGGCCTCCGGGTGTCCGCTCAGGCCGGTGGCCGGTCGGGACCGTGCGGCATGACCACCGCGTGCCACGCCGCCATCGCGCGGTCCACCGTCTTGTCGAGGTCCGCCCGGGTCGCGCCGTCGCGGGCCTGGACCGACATGCCCTGGATGACCGTGGTGTAGAAGGCCGCCACGGCCTCCGTGTCGGTGGCGGCGGGGAGTTCGCCCTCCGCGACGGCGCGCTCCAGGCGCCGGGCCATCATCTCGGCGCCCGCCCTGCGCCAGGTCGCCAGGTGGTCCCGTACGGGCGCGTTCGCCGGTGAGCAGTTGGTGGCGGCCAGCACGATCATGCAGCCGCTCGGTCGGCCCTCGCCCGCGTAGACCCGGGCGTTCTCGCGCAGGACGGCCTCCACGGCGGCGCACGCGGTGGGCTCCTCGGCGAGCGCGCGCGTCATGGCAGCGCCCTCCGTGGCGTTGTAGAGGGCCACGGCCTCCTGGAACAGGCGCTCCTTGGAGCCGAACGCCGCGTACAGGCTGGGCGAGGCGATGCCCATGGCCGAGGTGAGGTCCGTCATCGACGTCGCCTCGTACCCCTGCTCCCAGAACACCTCCATGGCCCGGCGCAGCGCCGTGTCCCGGTCGAAGCTCGGGGGCCGTCCACGTGCCGCCATCGTCCGCGCCTCCCTGGACCGATTTCTGTGCCGACTGACAAATATAGGCCTTGACGTGGCCGGAGGCGCGTGTGACAGTTTCTGTGTCGATCGACACAGAAATCGGTGCGGCGGTACGCGACGTGGTGAACCGCCGTGCGTACGACGAGACTTGGGGCAGGCGATGACGGATCTTCAGGGCAGGGCGGCACTGGTCACGGGCGGCAGCCGGGGCATCGGGGCGGCGATCGTGAAGCGCCTCGCGCGGGACGGCGCGGACGTGGCGTTCACGTACGTGAGCCCGGCCGGGAAGGAGAAGGCCGAGGCCGTGGTCGCCGAGGTGGAGGCGCTCGGCCGACGGGCGGTGGCCGTCCAGGCGGACGCGGCGGACGCCGAGGCGACCGCCGCGGCGGTGGAGCGGGCCGCCCGGGAGCTCGGCCGCCTCGACATCCTGGTGAACAACGCGGGCGTGTTCCCGCACGGCCCGTTCGAGGAGGTCTCCCTCGACGAGCTGGACCGGGTCCTCGCCATCCACGCGCGGGCCGCGTTCGTGGGCGCGCAGGCCGCACTCGCGCACCTGCCCGAGGGCGGGCGCATCGTGAGCATCGGCAGCAACCTCGTGCACCGGGTGCCGTTCGGCGGCATCGTCCTGTACTCCATGAGCAAGTCAGCCCTCAGCGGTTTCACCCGGGCGCTCGCCCGCGAGCTGGGGCCGCGCGGTATCACCGTCAACGCGGTGCACCCGGGCTCCACGGACACCGACATGAACCCGGCCGACGGCGAGAACGCCGACTTCCAGCGCGGCCTGTCCGCGCTCGGCCGGTACGCCCACGCCGACGACGTGGCGGCGACGGTCGCCCACCTCGTGGGCCCCGGCGGCCGTGCGATCACCGGCGCGGAGTTCACGGTGGACGGCGGGACGAACGCCTGACGCCCACCCCCCACCCCCGTGCCGGCCGGGGGCGCCTCAGGCGCCGCGCACCTGGAGCGCCGCCGCGACGACGCGCCGGACGACCCGGTTCATGTCCTCGCCCTTGGCGTCGGTGGAGTTGACGGAGCACACGAGGGTGACGTCCAGGTCGCGGGTGGCCGCGATGATCGAGTGGTAGCCGTGGCGGCTGCCGGTCTTCAGCCAGACGACCCGCCCGTCGGGGGCCTCGTACCGCTGCAGGCCCGCGCTCATCGTCGCGCCCGCGATGCCGGAGGGGACGGTGAACATCCGGTTCACTCCCATCCTCGGAGCAGCGGGGGCGGCGGGAATCGTCGCGAGGGGTGAGAAGCTCCCTGAGCCGCCTCAGGGAGCAACTGGCCGAAGTCCAGGGGGAGATGAGGGGGCTTCCCCTAGGGGTGGCGTGGGGTGCGCGGTGCGGGCTCGTGGCCCGGGGTCACGGCTTGCGGCCCACCGCGCCGAACTGGGGGACCACCGGTGCCTGCGGGCAGCGCCAGCGGGAACAGGACTCGACGCCCGGTTCGAGCAGCTCCAGGCCGTCGAAGTAGGACAGGAACTCCGCGCGGCTGCGGCCGGTGATCGGGGGTGTGGCGTTGGCGTTCCAGAAGTCCATCGCGGCCTGGTTGCCCGCGCCGCCGACGTCGGCGTCCAGCGTGGGGTGGGTCAGGACGAGGTAGCTGCCGGAGGGCACCCCGTCCATGAGCGTCCGTACGATGCGGTGCGTCTCGTCGGTGTCCGGGATGAAGTTCAGGATGCCGAGCAGCATCACGGCGACCGGCCGGCTCAGGTCCAGCGTCTCGGCCGCGGCGTCCAGGATCTCGCGCGCGTTGCGGGCGTCCTGGTCGATGTACGTGGTCACGCCCCCGGGCGAGCTGGTGAGCAGCGCGTGTGCGTGGGCCAGCACGATCGGGTCGTTGTCGACGTACACGATGCGGGCGTCCGGCGCGTGGCGCTGCGCCACCTCGTGGGTGTTCTCGCCGGTGGGCAGGCCGGTGCCGATGTCGAGGAGCTGGCGGACTCCCGCGTCGCCCACCAGGTGGGAGACCGCCCGGCCGAGGAACGCCCGGTCCGCGCGGGCCACTTCGCCGATGCCCGGGAACATCTCGGTGACCTGGTCGCCGACGGCCCGGTCCACCTGGTAGTTGTCCTTGCCGCCGAGCCAGTAGTTCCACACCCGGGCGTTGTGCGCGATGTCCGTGCGGATCCTGGCGGTGCTGTCTGTGGTCACGCCTGCGGTTCCCTCCCCGTTTCCCGGCGTCGCCCCAGCACGGCGGCGAGCGCGTCCACGCGGTTCGTGGTGATCGAGTCCACTCCGTGGGACACGAGCTTACGCATGGTGCGGCGGGTGTCGGCAGTCCACGCGGAGATCAGGTACCCCTGGGCGTGTACGCGGTCGACGAGGGGCGGAGTGACAAGGCCGAAACGGTAGTTGAGAAAGCGGGGCCTGATCGCGGCGAGCAGGGCGGGGCGCGGCGGCGCGAGCGTCGTCCACGTCAGCGCGATCTCCGCCGCCGGGTCGGCGTCCCGCACCGCGAGCATGGCCGCGGGCCCCGCGCAGTACGCCACGCGGTCACCGGCCCCGCACGCGCCGACGGTGCCGACGACGGCGCGGACGGTCCGCGGCGCCGCGTCCGGCAGGTCCACGAGCACGCGGTGGCCCTCGGTCTCCTTGAGCGCCTCCTCCAGGGTGGGGACGCCGCCCCGCGTGACGCCGTGCACCTCGGTCGCGGAGAGCAGGGCCAGCGGCCGCTCGTCCTCCCACAGGCGCTTGAGCGACGCGTCGTGCAGCAGCACGGGTACGCCGTCGGCGGTCAGGCGGACGTCGATCTCCACCACGTCCGCGCCCCGGTCGAGCGCGGAGCGCAGCGACGGCAGGGTGTTCTCGCGGACGCGGTAGGGATCGCCTCGGTGGGCCACGACGGTCACGGTGCGCATGGGCCCATTGTGGGGGCCCGGCCGATCACGCACGGGCCCCGAGGGGTCAGCGGGACAGCCAGGCCTCGGTGTAGGTGTCGATCTCCGCGGCGATGCGGCGCTTGCCCGCCTCGTCGAGGAAGGAGACCTCGACGGCGTTCTTCGCGAGGTCCGCGATGCCGCGCTCGTCGAGGCCGAGGAGGCGGGCGGCGACGGCGTACTCGGTGTTCAGGTCCGTGCCGAACATCGGCGGGTCGTCGGAGTTGATCGTCACGACGACCCCGGCGTCCACGAACTGCCTGAGGGGGTGCTCGTCGAGCGTGGCGACCGCGCGCGTCGCGATGTTCGAGGTCGGGCACACTTCGAGGGCGATGCGGTGCTCGGCCAGGTGCGCGAGGAGCTCCGGGTCTTGGGCGGAGCTGGTGCCGTGGCCGATGCGCTCGGCGCGCAGGTGGGTCAGGGCGTCCCAGACGGTCTCCGGCCCGGTGGTCTCGCCCGCGTGCGGCACCGAGTGCAGGCCCGCGGCGATCGCGCGGTCGAAGTACGGCTTGAACTGCGGGCGCCCCACGCCGATCTCGGGCCCGCCGAGGCCGAAGGAGACCAGGCCCTCCGGGCGCAGGCCGTCGGTCGTGGCGAGCCGCACGGTCTCCTCCGCCGACTCCAGGCCCGCCTCGCCGGGGATGTCGAAGCACCAGCGCAGCACCACGCCGAGCTCAGCCTCCGCCGTCTTGCGGGCGTCCTCGATGGCGGCCATGAAGGCGCGCTCGTCGATGCCGCGGCGGGTGGAGGAGTACGGGGTGATGGTCAGCTCGGCGTAGCGCACGTTCTGGCGCGCGAGCTCGCGGGCCACCTCGTAGGTGAGGAGGTGGACGTCGTCCGGGGTGCGGATGAGGTCGACGACGGACAGGTACACCTCGATGAAGTGGGCGAAGTCCGTGAAGGTGAAGTAGTCGGCGAGGGCCTCGGGGTCCGTCGGCACCTTGGAGTCGGGGTGGCGGGCGGCGAGGGCGGAGACGATGCGCGGGGAGGCCGAGCCGACGTGGTGCACGTGCAGCTCCGCCTTGGGCAGCCCTGCGATGAAGCTGCCGGCTCGGGACTGGGCGGTGTCGGTCATGGTTCCTCCCCGGAACAAGGCTGATCGGCTGATCGGGCGACCCCCGAGGGGGCCGAGGTCATCGTAGGCGGGACGCACGGGGTGCCCGGGCGGCACCTTCCCGCCACGAATGAGCAGCTGGGGGGGCACGCCGCGCCCCGCCGCGGCGGGGCCGGGCCTGGCGGCGGGGTGGCCACGGGAGGGCGGATGGCAGAAGGAACGGACAAGGAGAGGGAAAACCCACGACGACGGGAAGGCACTCCACGCCGGTGCCGCACGGGGCCGCGCAGGGCAGCGAGGCAGCCACGGGTGGGTGGGAGGGAGAGAGCACCCGACGACGGCGGGAAAGCGCTCCGCGCCGGGGCCGCGCAGGCCAGCGTGGCAGGCACGGGTGGGCGGGCGGGAGGAAAAACCCGACGACGGCGGGAGAGCGCTCCGCGCCGGGGCCGCGCAGGCCAGCGTGGCAGGCACGGGTGGGCGGGCGGGAGAGAAAACCCGACAACGGCGGGAAGGCGCTCCGCGCAGGCCAACGAGGCAGCACAGGCGGAAGGCCGGGAAAGGAACCCGCCCAAGCTCAGCGCAAGCGCCCCCGCGCGGCCATAAGGGCGAACCCCAGCAGATTGAGCCCCCGCCACCGCGCGGGCTCCCCCGCCGCGGGCTCGTCCGCGGCCAGCCCGATGCCCCACACACGGTCGACGGGACTCGCCTCGACCAGAACCCGCTGCCCCGTACCGGCCAGGTACGCCCGCAACGCCTCCGAGGAGGCGAACTTCCGCTCGCTGCCCTCGACCACGATCCCGAACCGCTCGCGCTCCCAGACCGCGTCGTCGAACCCCCGCACCAGGCGCCCCGCCCGCTTCGCCTCGGCGGGCGTCCGCGCCGCGAGCACCGCGTGCTCGGCGTCCGCGTCGCCGAAGAGGCGCGCCTTCGCGGCCATCATCCAGTGCTCGGCCGTCGCGTACGTCACCCCGTCGGCCGTGAAGGGCGACGGCCACCACTGGCTGAAACAGCTCGCGCCGAGCTGCCCGTCCCGGCGCGGTGTGTGCCCCCAGAAGTGCACGTACTTCACCCGCCGGCCCGCCTCCACCGCGGCTCGCAGCTCCGCCACCGACCGGATGTCGTCCGTGCCGGGCACCGCGCCCGCCCCCGTGCTGTCGTTCATGCACGCCACCCTGACACGGACCACGGACACTCCGTCCTGCCTTTTCCCGGGGGACTCGACACCTGGTCGACAGATTCCGTCGCGTAACCAAAAGGCAACTACGGAATCACTTGTTGGACCAGGGGCCCTCTGTCAGGATCGGCACTCAAATCGATCGGGAACGACGCCTGCCCCCTCCATGGAAGGGGTGGCGGAGGAGAGCGGGATGCACACATTCCAGGCGCGCGACCAGTTCTTCCCGGCACGGGACCGCTTCGCGGACGGCGCGCAGTACATCGCGGGGCGGCTCACCCCGGGCACCTCGGGCCGGCGCCACGCGGTCGTCGACCCGGCCACCGGCGAGGAGGTCCTCGGCTACGAGCTGGCGGGCGCCGCGGACGTGGACGCCGCCGTGGCCGCCGCGGCGCGGGCCTTCCCGGACTGGGCGGGCGCGAGCCCCGGCGAGCGCTCCGACGCGCTGCACCGCTTCGCCGCCGAGCTGTCCGCCCGCGCCGAGGACCTGGCCCGCGCGGAGTCCGTCCAGTGCGGCAAGCCGATCAAGCTGAGCCGCGAGTTCGACGTGCCGGGGACCGTCGACAACACCGCGTTCTTCGCCGGGGCCGCCCGCCACCTGACGGGCCAGTCCGCGGGGGAGTACGACGGCGGCGACCACACCTCGTACGTGCGCCGGGAGCCGATCGGGGTCGTGGGGTCCGTCGCGCCCTGGAACTACCCGCTCCAGATGGCCGCCTGGAAGGTCCTGCCGGCGATCGCCGCCGGGAACACCATCGTGCTCAAGCCCTCCGAGCTGACGCCGCTCACCTCGCTGATGTTCGCCGAGGCCGCCACCGCGGCGGGCATCCCGGACGGGGTCGTGAACGTCGTCACGGGCGCGGGCCGCGACGCCGGCGAGCACCTCGTCGGCCACCCGGACGTGGCCATGACGTCCTTCACGGGCTCCACCGGCGTCGGCAAGCGCGTCGCCGAGCTGGCCACCGCCACCGTCAAGCGCTTGCACCTGGAGCTCGGCGGCAAGGCCCCCTTCGTCGTGTTCGACGACGCCGACCTGGAGGCGGCCGTGCACGGCGCCGTCGCCGGGGCGCTGATCAACAGCGGCCAGGACTGCACCGCCGCGACCCGCGCGTACGTGCAGCGGCCGCTGTACGACGCCTTCGTCTCCGGAGTCGCCGACCTCATGGCGACCGTCCGGCTCGGCGACCCCCTGGACCCGGCCACCGACCTCGGGCCGCTCATCTCGGCCGCCCACCGCGACCGCGTCGCCGCCTTCGTCGAGCGGGCCCGCGCCTACGCCCGCGTGGTCACCGGCGGAGCCCCGCTCGACCACCCGGGCGCCTACTACCGCCCCACCCTCATCACCGGCGCCGCCCAGGACAGCGAGGCCGTACAGGCGGAGATCTTCGGCCCCGTCCTCGTCGTGCTGCCCTTCGACGGCGACGACGAGGGGCTGCGGCTCGCCAACGACACCCCCTACGGGCTCGCCGCCTCCGCCTGGACCCGGGACGTGTTCCGCGCCCAGCGCGCCACCCGCGAGATCAAGGCCGGGTGCGTCTGGGTGAACGACCACATCCCGATCCTCAGCGAGATGCCCCACGGCGGCTACAAGGCCTCCGGCTACGGCAAGGACATGTCCGCCTACTCCTTCGAGGAGTACACGCAGATCAAGCACGTCATGTTCGACAACACCGCGGTCGCCAGGAAGGACTGGCACCGCACGATCTTCGGGGACCGGTAGCGGCCGGCGGGCGCCGGGCCGCCGGTGTCCGGGCAACCGACGACCGGCGAGCAGGCGACCGCCGGCCGCCCGCGGGGGACCGAAGGACAGCACCCGGGTGAGGGCGCCGCGTGACCGGGCGGCGCCCGCCCCCCTCACCCTGCCGCACAAGACCCGCAAGGGACCCTCCCGAAAGGGCAGACCAGCGTATGGAGCAGTACGAGCCCGACCGTCTCTCCCCGGCCCTGCGGGCCGCCTGGCACCGGAGCCTGCGCGGCGGCCGGGCCGCGCTCACCCGCCGCTCCCTGCTGCGCGCCACCGGCGGCGGCGCGCTCGCGGCGGGCGGGCTCGGCGCCCTGAGCGCCTGCGGCATCCCCGCCGCGGGCCGGGGCACGGGTGGCCTCGCCGCCGAGGACCGCTCGGCGAAGGAGAAGCGCGTGACCTTCTCCAACTGGACCGAGTACATGGACGTGGACGACGACGAGCGGCGGCCCACCCTGGACGCGTTCACGAAGCGCACCGGCATCACGGTCACGTACACCGAGGACATCAACGACAACAGCGAGTTCTTCGGGAAGATCAAGCCGCAGCTCGCCGCGGGCCAGGACACCGGCCGCGACCTCATCTGCGTCACCGACTGGCTCGCCGCCCGCCTCATCCGCTTCGGCTGGGTGCAGAAGCTCGACCCGGCGCACCTGCCGCACGCCTACGCCAACCTCTCCGCCCAGTTCCGCTCGCCCGACTGGGACCCCGGACGCGCGTACTCCTACCCGTGGACCGGCATCTCCGCCGTCATCGCGTACAACAAGAAGGCGACGGACGGCAAGGAGATCACCTCCGTCTCGCAGCTCCTCGACGAGCCGAAACTCAAGGGGCGCGTGGGGTTCCTGTCCGAGATGCGCGACACCGTCGGCATGACCCTGCTGGACCTGGGCAAGGACCCGGCGCGGTTCTCCGACGACGACTTCGACGCGGCGATCGCCCGCCTCCAGAAGGCCGTCGACCGGCGGCAGATACGCCGTTTCACCGGCAACGACTACACCGCCGACCTGGACAAGGGCGACCTCGCCGCGTGCGTGGCCTGGGCCGGTGACGTCGTCCAGCTCAAGCTCTCCAACCCCGACGTCGAGTTCGCGATCCCGGACAGCGGCTACATCACGTCCACCGACAACCTGCTGGTCCCCAACAAGGCGCGCCACAAGCGCAACGCCGAGCGGCTCATCGACTACTACTACGAGCCCGGGCCCGCCGCCCGGCTCGCCGCGTACATCAACTACGTGTGCCCGGTGGACGGCGTCCGGGACGCGCTCGCCCGGATCGACCCGAAGGCGGCGCGCAACCCCCTGATCCTGCCGGACAAGGAGATGGCGGCGAAGTCCCACGCCTTCCGGTCGCTCACGCCGAAGGAAGAGACCGCGTACGAGGAGAAGTTCGCCCGGCTCACGGGCGCCTGAACCCCCGGTCCCGCGCCCGCCCCGACCGCTCACACCTCTGGGAAGAACTCATGACCGACACCAGCGGCGACGTCCGCCTGACCGGGATCAGCAAGCGCTACGGCTCGTTCACCGCCGTCCACCCGCTCGACCTCACCGTGCCCCAGGGCTCCTTCTACGCCCTGCTCGGCGCCTCCGGCTGCGGCAAGACCACCACCCTGCGCATGATCGCCGGCCTGGAGGAGCCCAGCACCGGCACCGTGTGCCTGGGCGAGCAGGACGTCACCGCGCTGCCGCCCTACAAGCGGCCGGTGAACACCGTCTTCCAGTCGTACGCGCTCTTCCCGCACCTCGACATCTTCGAGAACGTCGCCTTCGGCCTGCGCCGGCGCGGCATCAAGTCCGTGAAGAAGCAGGTCGGCGAGATGCTCGACCTCGTCCAGCTCGGCGAGCAGGCCCGCAAGAAGCCGCACCAGCTCTCCGGCGGCCAGCAGCAGCGCGTCGCCGTGGCCCGCGCCCTCATCAACCACCCCAAGGTGCTGCTGCTCGACGAGCCGCTCGGCGCCCTCGACCTGAAGCTGCGCCGCCAGATGCAACTGGAGCTCAAGCGCATCCAGACCGAGGTCGGCATCACCTTCGTCCACGTCACGCACGACCAGGAGGAGGCCATGACGATGGCCGACACCGTCGCCGTGATGAACGGCGGCCGCGTCGAGCAGCAGGGTGCCCCCGCCGAGCTGTACGAGAACCCGCGCACGACGTTCGTCGCGAACTTCCTCGGCACCTCCAACTTCATAGCGGCCGAGGTGGACTCCGTCAGCGGCGGCGACGTCGTCCTGACGGCGGGCGACGGCAAGCTCGTGCTGCCGAGGAACCGCTGCGACGCCGCCACGGGCCCCGGCGGCAAGGTCCTCGCCGGCGTCCGCCCCGAGAAGATCACCCTGACCCACGCCGACGACGCGGGCACCGTCCCCGACGGCCGCAACCGCCTCACCGGCCGCATCGCCGCCGCCAGTTTCATCGGCGTCTCCACGCAGTACGTCGTCGACAGCCCCGTCTGCGCCGCCTTCGAGGTGTACGCGCAGAACGTCGAGCGCGACCCCCGCCTCGTCCCCGGCGCCGAGGTCGTCCTGCACTGGAACCCCGCGCACACCTTCGGCCTCGACGCGGGCCAGGACGTCGCGGCGGGCATCGAGAAGGTCGAGGAGGACGCGTGACGGCCCCCGCCCCGACGCCCGTACCCACCGACGAGGCCCCGCCCCCGGCCGGGCCCCGCAGGCGCGGCCGCCTCGTCCCGTACTGGCTGCTGCTGCCCGGCCTGCTGTGGCTGCTCGTCTTCTTCGCGCTGCCGCTGGTCTACCAGGCCTCGACGTCCGTACAGACCGGTTCCCTCGAAGAGGGCTACAAGGTCACCTGGCACTTCGCCACCTACTGGGACGCGCTCGGCGACTACTGGCCGCAGTTCCTGCGCTCGGTGCTCTACGCGGGCGCCGCCACGGCCGGGTGCCTGCTGCTGGGCTATCCGCTGGCGTACCTCATCGCGTTCCGCGCGGGACGCTGGCGCAACCTGATCCTCGTCCTCGTCATCGCGCCGTTCTTCACCAGCTTCCTCATCCGGACGCTGGCCTGGAAGACGATCCTCGCCGACGGCGGGCCCGTGGTCGGCGCCCTGAACGCGCTGCACGTCCTGGACGTCACCAACTGGCTCGGCGCCACCGACGGCGACCGCGTCCTGGCCACGCCGCTCGCCGTGGTCTGCGGGCTCACGTACAACTTCCTGCCGTTCATGATCCTGCCGCTGTACACGTCCCTGGAGCGGATCGACCCCCGGCTGCACGAGGCCGCGGGCGACCTCTACGCCCGGCCCTCCACGACGTTCCGCAAGGTCACGTTCCCGCTGTCGATGCCCGGTGTCGTCTCCGGCACGCTGCTCACCTTCATCCCGGCCGCCGGCGACTACGTCAACGCCGACCTGCTCGGCTCCACCGACACCCGCATGGTCGGCAACGTCATCCAGACGCAGTTCCTGCGCATCCTCGACTACCCGACGGCCGCGGCCCTGTCGTTCCTGGTCATGGCCGCCATCCTGATCATGGTGACGTTCTACATCCGCAAGGCGGGGACGGAGGACCTGGTCTAGTGAGAACCCCCTTCCGCTGGCTGCGCCGGAACCTCGTCGTCATCTCCGGCCTGCTCACGCTCGCCTACCTGCTGCTGCCCAACGTCGTCGTCACGGTCTTCTCCTTCAACAAGCCCAAGGGCCGCTTCAACTACTCCTGGCAGGAGTTCTCCACCGACGCCTGGCAGGACCCGTGCGGCGTCGCCGACCTGTGCGGCTCGCTCTCGCTCAGCCTGCGGATCGCGTTCTGGGCGACGCTCGGCGCCACCGTGCTCGGCACGATGATCGCCTTCGCGCTGGTGCGCTACCGCTTCCGGGCCCGCGGCGCCGTGAACGCGCTGATCTTCCTGCCGATGGCGATGCCCGAGGTGGTCATGGCCGCCTCGCTGCTCACGCTGTTCCTCAACATGGGCGCCCAGCTCGGCTTCTGGACCGTCCTGATCGCGCACATCATGTTCTGCCTGAGCTTCGTGGTGACCGCCGTGAAGGCCCGCGTGATGTCGATGGACCCGCGCCTGGAACAGGCCGCGCAGGACCTCTACGCCGGGCCCGTGCAGACGTTCCTGCGGGTCACGCTGCCCATCGCGGCACCGGGCATCGCGGCGGGCGCGCTGCTCGCCTTCGCGCTGTCGTTCGACGACTTCATCATCACGAACTTCAACGCCGGGTCCACTGTGACGTTCCCCATGTTCGTCTGGGGATCCGCGCAGCGGGGCACGCCCGTTCAGATCAATGTGATCGGTACGGCGATGTTCCTCGTCGCCGTGGTCCTGGTGCTCGCCGGGATGCTCGTCGGCAGGCGCCGCAACAGGAAGTCGCCCTAGTCCCCTCCGTCCTCTCTGCCCCGTCCGCCCCCTCCGACCCCCGCGACCACCGTCCCGGTCGGCCGTCTCGGACCGACCGCCGTTTCCCGTCCCTCCGGACAAGCAGTTTCTAGGGAGTTGAAATCATGGCCGGTAGCGCCATGAACCGCTGGACCACCGCACTCGCCGAGGCCAGGCCGGTCCCGTACTGGCTCGACGACCCGGCCAGGCCCGCACCCGAACCGGCCCTCGTCGGCGACGAGCGCGGCGACCTGCTCGTCGTCGGCGGCGGCTACAGCGGCCTGTGGACCGCCCTGCTCGCCAAGGAGCGCGACCCCGCCCGCGACGTCGTGCTCGTGGAGGGCCGCGAGATCGGCTGGGCCGCCTCCGGCCGCAACGGCGGCTTCTGCGCCGCGTCCCTCACCCACGGCACCCCCAACGGCCTGGCCCGCTGGCCCCGGGAGATCGCCACCCTGGAGGAGCTCGGCCACCGCAACCTCGACGGGATCGAGGCCACCGTCGAGCGCTACGCCATCGACTGCGAGTTCGAGCGCACCGGCGAGATCGACGTCGCCACCCAGCCGCACCAGCTCGCCGAACTCCACGAGACGTACGAGGAGCTGGCCGCCCGCGGCCTCACCGGCGGCACGGAGATGCTGGACGCCGACGAGCTGCGCGCGCAGGTCGACTCGCCGACCTTCCTCGGCGGCTTCCACGACCGCGACGGCGTCGCGCTGGTGCACCCGGCGAAGCTGGCCTGGGGCCTCAAGCGCGTCTGCCGCGACCTCGGCGTACGGATCTACGAGAACACGCCCGCGCTCCAGCTCGCCCCCGCCGGCGCGGGCATGGCCGTGCGCACCCCGTACGGCAGGGTCTTCGCCCGCCACGTCGCCCTCGGCACGAACGTGTTCCCGTCCCTGGTCAAGCGGGTGCGCGCGTACACGGTCCCGGTGTACGACTACGCCCTCATGACCGAGCCGCTGAGCGCGGAGCAGATGGCCGCGATCGGCTGGCGCAACCGCCAGGGCCTCGGCGACGCGGCCAACCAGTTCCACTACTTCCGCCTCTCCGCCGACAACCGCGTCCTGTGGGGCGGGTACGACGCCGTCTACCCCTTCGGGGGCAAGGTGCGCGCCGAGTACGACCACCGCCCCGAGACGTACGCGCGGCTCGCCGGGCACTTCTTCACCTGCTTCCCGCAGCTCGAAGGGGTGCGCTTCACGCACGCGTGGGGCGGCGCGATCGACACGTGCTCGCGCTTCTCGGCGTTCTTCGGCACGGCCCACGGCGGGCGCGTCGCGTACGCCGCCGGGTACACCGGGCTCGGCGTCGGCGCCACGCGCTTCGGCGCCGACGTGATGCTGGACCTGCTCGCCGGCGAGCGCACCGAACGCACCGCCCTGGAGATGGTCCGCTCCAAGCCCCTGCCGTTCCCGCCGGAGCCCTTCGCCTGGGCGGGCATCACCCTGACCAAGAGGGCCCTGGCCCGCGCCGACGCCCAGGGAGGCCGCCGCAACGGCTGGCTCAGGGCGATGGACAGGCTGGGGCTCGGGTTCGACAGCTAGCCGACCCGGCCGGGGAAGGGCGCGTCCGGGCGGGCGGGTGGTGGACATCCGCCCGCCGGTGTCCACCCGGCGTACGCCCTTCACCGCCGCCGCACACTTCACCACCGGTCAGGGCAGGAACTCGCGTAATGCCCGGCCCCAGGGCCGCTCTCCCTCGTGACAGGCATACGTGCGCACACGACAGGGAGGTCCGTCCATGCATGGCTCGGGCGCGAAATCGGCGGTGGAGTGGCTGGTCTCGGCGGCGCCGGATCCGGGAGCCTGCCGCTGGGAGTGGGAGCGGAGCCCCTCGGGGGTCACGCTGCTCCCGGCGGGCAGACTCTGGGACGTGCTGATCCTGCCGGGGGAGCTCGGCCGCCCCACGCTGGACGTGCTGACGCGGGTGGTCGACCGCCCCGGCCCGGTGCTCGCCGACTTCGGCGACGGACGCGTGGGGTTCTTCGTGCCGCCGGGCACGGTCGCGCGCTGGGTCGGCACCGGGGTGCGGGGCGCGGGCCGCGGCACCTGGATCGTCGTGCCCCACCCCGCCCGCGCCACCGGAACCGTGCGCTGGCTGATCCCCCCGGACGGCTCGGGCACACTGACCGACCCGGCGCTGCTCGAACTCGCAATGCACGAGGCGGCGGCGGGGGTCGCGCGGGACGTGCAGGAGGCGCGGGAGGCGCAGGGGGCGGCGGAGGCGCCGGGGGCATCGGGCCCGGGGGCGCCGGAGGCCGGGCGGGAGCCCGGAGGCGTGGAGGGGCCGGGGGCCGTGCCGGAGCCGAACGGCTCGGAGGACCCGGAGGAGCCGGGCGGCGGGCCGCGTCCTGAATGACAGGGCCTTGACAACCGCATTGGTCTGGACCAGCTTGAGCGGTGTCCTGCTCTCCACCACCCCCACCTCCGGAGGCAGTTGTGGCACGCTCACGCACCCCCAGGCCGAGACTCCGTACCGCGGTCGCCGTGCTCGCGCTCGCGGCGTCCGGCACGCTCGCCGCCCAGAGCCCGGCGGGCGCGTCGGGCGAGGCAGGCCCCTCGGCCACGCAGGGCGATCCGGCCGCTTCGGCCGCGCCCGGCGCGCCTCGGGCGGTGGCCGGCGCCCTGCCCGCCCACGTCCTCGTCGGCTACCTCCACACCAGCTTCGCCAACGGCTCCGGCTACACGCGGCTCGCCGACACCCCGGACAGCTGGGACGTCATCGACCTGGCCTTCGGCGAGCCGACCTCGCCGACCTCCGGTGACATCCGCTTCAGCCTCTGTCCGAAGACGGAGTGCCCGAACGTCGAGACGAAGGACGAGTTCAAGGCCGCGGTGAAGGCCAAGCAGGCCCAGGGCAAGAAGGTCCTGATCTCCATCGGCGGCCAGAACGGCCAGGTGCAGCTCACCACCGCGGGGGCCCGCGACAGGTTCGTCTCCTCGGTGTCGGCGATCATCGACGAGTACGGACTCGACGGCCTGGACATCGACTTCGAGGGCCACTCCCTCTCGCTGAACGCCAACGACACCGACTTCCGCAAACCCACGACCCCGGTGGTGGTGAACCTCATCTCGGCCGTGAAGACCCTCAAGGCCAAGTACGGCCCCGGCTTCACCCTCACCATGGCGCCCGAGACGTTCTTCGTGCAGCTCGGCTACCAGCACTACGGCCCCGGGCAGTGGGGCGCCGACCCGCGCGCGGGCGCGTACCTGCCGGTGATCCACGCGCTGCGCGACGACCTGACGCTGCTGCACGTCCAGGACTACAACTCCGGCCCGATCATGGGCCTCGACAACCAGTACCACCAGATGGGCGGCGCCGACTTCCACATCGCCATGACCGACATGCTGCTCACCGGCTTCCCGGTCAAGGGCAACCCGGCCCACCTGTTCCCGCCGCTGCCGCCGGAGAAGGTCGCCATCGGCATGCCCGCCTCGCCGCACGCGGGCAACGGGCACGTGCCGCCGGGCGAGGTCAACAAGGCCCTCGACTGCCTGACGAAGAACACCAACTGCGGCACGTACAAGCCCCACGGCAAGTGGCCCGCCCTGCGCGGCCTGATGACCTGGTCGATCAACTGGGACCGCTTCAACAACGGGGAGTTCTCGAAGAACTTCGACCGGTACTTCGGCTGATCGGCCGGGCCGCGACCAGCAGCAGGACGCCGCCGAGCAGCCAGCTCGCCAGCACGTCCGCGGGCCAGTGGTACCCGCGTACGACGAGCCCGAGGCCGACGCCGAGGTTGACCAGGACGCACGCGAGCGCCAGGGCGCGCGGCGCGCGGACGCGGCCGGCGAGCAGCAGCGCGGCGGTGCCGTAGGCGACGGTGGCGGTGGCCGTGTGGCCGGACGGGTAGTACCCGGTGCCGTCCATGCCGGGCGGGGCGGCCCGGTCGACCGCCACCTTCAGGGGGACGACCAGGAGGGGCACGGCGGCCATGGCCCCGGCGGCGGCCAGCGGCGGGGCCCACCGGCGTTCCGCGCCGGCGCGCCGGTCCTGCCAGGCCGTGTACGCGACGGCGGCAGCGAGGACGGGCAGCGCGACCGTCATGTTCCCCAGGTCGGCGAGGAGTTCGGCGAGGGGCCGTGGTGGAGGGCCGCCGCGCAGGCCGTCGCCGAGCCGCTCGTCGAGGCGCCGCAGGGGGGTGTCGCGGACCACCTGCCAGGTGAGCACGGCGAACAGGGCACCGAGGACGAGCGGGCCCGGCCGCCACCGGGCGGGACGGTCGCTGTCCGTGGTGCCCGACGGGGCGGGCGGGCCGGCCGGGTCGGGGGAGGTGCGCATGGCGGACAGCTTCTCAGGAGTGCCGGCCGCGGCGGAGGGTCGGCCGCCCCGGAACAGGGGGGGTGGTTCCGGGGCGGCCGACGTGATCGGCGTGCCGCGCGACCCGGGGGGGTTGGGACGGACGGCGTTCCGATCAGTGAGGAGTTCCGGAGCCTATGGCTCCAGTTGTGTGCGCGACGGCACGACCGGAGTGGAGCTGGGGAGGCCCTCACCCGGTGTCACTCCGCGGTCTCCCGCGGGTGACGTGTTTCTCTCATCTGCGGAAACCGTACGTCAGGAGCTGGGGGCCCAACAGCCGGAACCCGGTGCCGTCATGGGGCTCGCACACGTTCTTCACAGGCCCTGCCCGTCACTCTCGGTCACGAGTTTCCTACCGGGCGAGGTCCCCACATGTCAGCAGGCGTGCCCTCTCGCCTCCGCGCGGCGGCCCGGCGCCTTCCGCGCGGCAGCCCGGCGCGCTGAACACTTGGACACCGCGCGCGCCAGCCCCTCCGGACGCGGAACCGGGGCCGCCCCGCGAAGGGACGGCCCCGGTTCCGGTGGCACGGACGGGCGCGCGGCGCCCGCGCGGCCCCCGCGCGGCTCAGACCGTGGCGAACGCGGCCTCGATGATGTCCAGGCCCTCGTTCAGGAGGTCCTCGCCGATCACCAGCGGCGGCAGGAAGCGCAGCACGTTGCCGTACGTGCCGCAGGTCAGCACCAGCAGGCCCTCGGCGTGGCAGGCCTTGGCGAGGGCGGCGGTCGCCTGCGGGTTCGGCTCCTTGGTGGCGCGGTCCGTGACCAGCTCGATCGCGATCATCGCGCCCCGGCCGCGGACGTCGCCGATGATGTCGAACTTCTCGGCCATGGCGGTGAGGCGCGCCTTCATGACCGCCTCGATGTTCTTCGCCCGGGCGTTGAGGTCGAGCTCCTTCATCGTCTCGATGGCGCCGAGCGCACCCGCGCAGGCCACCGGGTTGCCGCCGTAGGTGCCGCCGAGGCCGCCCGCGTGCGCGGCGTCCATGATCTCGGCGCGGCCGGTCACGGCGGCGAGCGGCAGGCCGCCCGCGATGCCCTTGGCCGTGGTGATCAGGTCCGGGACGATGCCCTCGTCCTCGCACGCGAACCACTGGCCGGTGCGGCAGAAGCCGGACTGGATCTCGTCGGCGACGAAGACGATGCCGTTGTCGTTGGCGAACTTCACGATCTCGGGCAGGAAGCCCTTCGCGGGCTCGATGAAGCCGCCCTCGCCGAGCACCGGCTCGATGATGATCGCGGCGACGTTCTCCGCGCCGACCTGCTTGGTGATCTGGTCGATGGCCTGCTTGGCGGCCTCCGGACCGGCGTTCTCGGCACCGGTCGGCCAGCGGTAGCCGTAGGCGACCGGGACGCGGTAGACCTCGGGGGCGAACGGACCGAAGCCGTGCTTGTACGGCATGTTCTTCGCCGTCAGCGCCATCGTGAGGTTCGTACGGCCGTGGTAGCCGTGGTCGAAGACGACGACGGCCTGGCGCTTGGTGTACGCGCGGGCGATCTTGACGGCGTTCTCGACGGCCTCGGCACCGCTGTTGAACAGCGCCGACTTCTTCGCGTGGTCACCCGGCGTGAGCTCGGCCAGCGCCTCGGCGACGGCCACGTAGCCCTCGTACGGCGTGACCATGAAACAGGTGTGGGTGAAGTCGGCGAGCTGCGCCGAGGCGCGGCGGACGACGGCCTCGGCGGAGGCGCCGACGGACGTCACGGCGATGCCGGAGCCGAAGTCGATCAGGCGGTTGCCGTCGACGTCCTCGATGATGCCGCCGCCCGCGCGGGCCGTGAACACGGGCAGCACGGAGCCCACGCCGCCCGCGACCGCGGCGAGACGGCGGGCCTGCAGCTCCTGGGACTTCGGCCCGGGGATGGCGGTGACGACGCGGCGCTCCTGGGGAAGGTCGGTCATGAGGGCTCCTGGGGGTGGTTCGTGCGGACGCCTCCGGCACGGGTCGTGGTGTACGACGCTCGTCCTGCGGACGCTTCTGGCTCTTCTCCGCAGGTTAGGGGCGGCGGGCGGAGGCGGGCATGCTCCACGGGGGAGAGGTTGGGCGTGGCGGTTGTCCGCGGTGGACATAGCCACGGGCCGGCCGCCGGGGCGGCGGCCCGGGCTGTGATCGGTGGACGCGGGGCCCAACCCCGCCCCGAGGGCACTAGATTGAGCCGCGAACCAGCATGCAGAGCCATGACAGGGCAGGTCAGGGGGCAAGGGCCATGACTTCCGACGGCACGTACGACGCTCGCGGCACGTACGACGCTCGCGGTACGCACGCCACGCCGGTGCCGCGGCAGGCGCCGCCGGGCGGCGGCTCGGCCCACCCTCCGCCGCCCGCGCTCCCGCCTCGCCCCGCCCGGGCGCCGGGCGCGCCGCCCGGACAGGCCGGTGAGGAGTTCCTGGCGTGGCTGCGCACGCCGCGCCCCAAGGCCGCGCCCGGGGTGTGGCGGTTCGGACACGTGCCGCGGCCGGAGCAGGAGCCGGAGACCGTCCCGACCCGCCAGCTCCTGACCGGCGCGGGCATCGCGTTCCTGGTGGGCTGGCTGATCTGGTCGCTGCTGTACAACGGCTACCTGGGGAGCTGGTGGATCGTTCCGCTGGAGCTCTTCACACCGGACTCCTGGCGCACCAGCGACAGCCCGCTCGTCAACCTGTTCGTCTGGGACGGCTACACCCTGCTCGTGGTCCTCGCCATCATGATCGGCGTCGGCAAGGTGGGGCGGTGGGGCGAGATCTGGCGCCGGTTCGTGGCGCCGCGCCTGCGCCGCCCGCAGCCGGAGGACCCCGTGCCCGTCCCCGAGGAGGACCCCGCCCAGTGGCCGAAGCTGCGGGCCGGGGGCGCCGGGGCCGCCGCCGACCGGCTGGCCGCCGACGCCCGCGCGGGGCTGATGAAGGACATCGACGCCGCCCGCATCGCCCGCGCCTGGCGCTCCGTGCGCTCCGGCAACAGCCCGCTGGCCGCCTTCACCGACGCCGTGGCCCGCGACGGCGCCGCCGCCTGCCCGCACCCCTCCGGACACCGCGACCTGCCCGCGCGGGCCGCCCGGCACGACCTGGCCACCGCGCAGGTGCGGCTCGGCACCACCGTGGACGACCCGCGCAACCCCTACGCCTACCGGGGCACCGGCCTCGCCCTCGGCCCCGACCTGATCGGCACCTCGCTGCTCGCCGTCGGACCCGCCGGTTCCGGCAAGACCGGCTCCGTCGTCTGGCCCCTCGCCGAGGCGCTGTGCCTCCAGGCGCTGGCCGGGCGGGCGGCGGTCGTGGTGGTCGGCGCGGCGGGCGCCGGCCTCGGGCCCGCCGACGCCTACGACGTGGTGGTCCGCGTTGGCCAGCCCGACTCCGTGTACGACCTCGACCTGTACGGCGGCACCACCGACCCGGACGAGGCCGCGGCCGTGCTCGCCGAGGCCCTCGTCGGCGACCTCGTCGACCCGCACCTGGGCGCCGACACCCGCCGCTCGACGACCGTCCTCGCCCAGCTCCTCGGCCCGTACCGCGCGGTCCACGGCCGCTTCCCCTCCGTGCCGGAGCTGCGCGCGCTCCTCGACGGCGTGCCCGAGCCGCTCGGCGCGCTCCGCAAGGCGCTCCAGGAGTCGGGGCACGAGGTCATGCTCCGCGAACTGGACGCGCGCGAGCGCCAGTTGGGCCACCCGGGTGACCTGGGCGCCACCCTGGCCGACCGGATCGCGCTGCTCGACCGGCCCGCGTTCGCCGCCTTCTTCGACACCTCCGGCCGGAGCACCCCCTTCTCGCTGCGCGCCCTCGACCACCCGGTGCGGGTCCGCGTCGACCTGCCCGAACGCGGCCACGCCGACGCCTCGCGGATCCTGGCCCGGCTCGTCCTCGCCCAGTTCACCGCCAGCGCCGCCGCGCGCGAGGACCGCTCGCTCTTCGCCTGCCTCGTCCTGGACGACGCCACCGGCACCGTCACGCCCGAGTCGGTGCGCCGGATCCAGCGGCTGCGCTCGGCGAACGCGGGCGTCGTCCTGACCCTGCGGACCCTCGACGACGTCCCGCGCCCACTGCGCTCGCCGCTGCTCGGCGCGGTCGGCTGCCGCATGGCCCTGTCGGGGCTCACCCCCTGGGACGGGCAGGACTTCGCCGAGGTGTGGGGCAAGGAGTGGATCGAGGCCCGGGACGTCACCGACCGCCAGATCATCGCCGAGACCCCCGCCGGAAAGGCCCTGCACATCCTGCGCCGCGTGATCACCGGCCACGCGCCCACGGCCCGCGCCGTCACCGTCCGCCAGGTCGAGCGCGAACGCTGGTCGGCCTCGGAGCTGGCGCATGCCGTGCCCCCGGGACACGCGGTGCTCTCCCTGACGGACGTACGGGGGGAGCACGCGCCGCCGCTCCTGGTGGACCTGCGCGGCTGAGGCCCTCGCGGACGACAGGGGCCCCGGGGTGGAGCGCCGATGGACCTGCGTGGCCGAGGCCCTCGCGGACGGCAAGGACGTCCGGGGCGGGGGGCCGGAGGGCCCGCGTGGCGAAGGCTCTCGCGGACGGCAAGGGCATCCGGGGCGGGGCGCCGGTGGAGCTGCGCGGCCGAGGCCGTCACGGACGACGGCGGCGTCCGGCCCTCCGGCCCGGGGCGGGGCAGCCCGGCCCGGGGCGGCGCGAGTCGGGACGGCGCGAGACGGGCGGCGCGAGTCGGGGCGGCGCGAGACGGGCGGCGCGAGTCGGGGCGGCGCGGGACGGGCGGCGCGAGACGGGACGGGACGGCAAAACCCCGGGCGGATATACCCCGCACGGTGCCGTGGCGACCGTACGGTGGGGCAGAATCGACGGTAGCCGTCATACACCGCGGCCAATGGATCATCCGCGCCGGCCCGCCGACGGTGCCCACCCCCACCCCCGCCGCCGTACGACCTGAAGGTCCCATGCCGCCCACGCTCGCCTCGCTCGTCCACCACTCCGCGCTCAAGCTGACCGTGCGCGCCGGCGAGGACCGCCTGGACACCCCCGTGCGCTGGGCGCACGTCAGCGAGCTCGCCGACCCCGTGCCGTACATGGAGGGCGGCGAGCTGCTCCTGATCACCGCGCTCCAACTGGACGCGGAGGACCCCGAGGCGATGCGCCGGTACGTGAAGCGGCTCGTCGGCGCGGGCGTCGTCGGGCTCGGCTTCGCCGTCGGCGTCAACTATCCCGACATCCCCAAGGCGCTCCTCGACGCGGCCACCGAGGAGGAGCTGCCGCTCATCGAGGTGCCCCGCCGCACCCCCTTCCTCGCCATCAGCAAGGCCGTGTCGGCCGCCATCGCCGCCGACCAGTACCGCGCGGTCACCGCGGGCTTCGCCGCCCAGCGCGAACTGACCCGGCAGGCGCTCGGCGACGGCCCCGAGGGGCTGCTCGGCGCGCTCGCCGGGCAGGTCGACGGGTGGGCCGCGCTGTACGACGCCTCGGGCGCGGTCGTCGCCACCGCGCCCGAGTGGGCCGCGCGCCGGGCCGCCCGGCTCACGCCCGACGTGGAGCGGCTGCGTGAGCGGCCCGCGCCCGCGAGCCTCGTCGTCGCCGGGGCCGAGGACCGGATCGAGCTGCACTCCCTCGGTACCGGGCGGCGGCCGCGCGCCGCGCTCGCCGTCGGCACGGCGTCGACCCTCGGCACCGCCGAGCGGTACGCGGTGCACTCCGCGATCGCGCTCCTCACCCTCACCACCGAGCGCTCCCGGTCGCTGCACGCCGCGGAGGGCCGCATCGGCGCCGCGGTGCTGCGCATGCTGCTCGCCGGGGAGCCGGACCACGCGCGGGCCGTGGCCGGGGACCTGTACGGCGGGCTGCTCGACGCCCCGTTCCGGCTCATGGTCGCGGAGTGCCCGCCCCCGGCCGCCGACGAGGAGGGCGTCTGGTCCGCGCCGCTCGTCGACGCCGTCGAGTCGGCGGCCGCGCGCCGCGGCGAGGCGCTGCTCGTCGTGCCGTACGGCGAGCGGCTCGTCCTGCTCGTCGCCGACGGTGGGGCGGCGCAGGAGGCCGCCACCGCGTACGCGTCCCCCGACGCGCCGCGCGAAGAGCCCGGGCTCCTCATGGGCCTGTCCGCGCCCGCCGGGCCCAGCGCGGCCGCGGCCGCCTACAAGCAGGCCGAGCAGGCGCTGTCCGTGGCGCGGCGACGCGGGAAGTCCCTCGTCGAACACGAGGAGCTGGCCGCGGGCTCGGTCCTCCCGCTGCTCGCGGACGACGCGGTACGGGCCTTCGCGGACGGGCTGCTGCGGGCGCTGCGCGAGCACGACGCGACGGGGCGCGGCGACCTGGTCGCCTCGCTGCGGGCGTGGCTGTCACGGCACGGGCAGTGGGACGCGGCCGCTGCCGACCTGGGGGTGCACCGGCACACGCTGCGCTACCGGATGCGGCGGGTCGAGGAGATCCTGGGCCGCTCGCTGGACGACCCCGACGTACGCATGGAACTCTGGCTCTCCCTGAAAGCCACCTCAATCCCCACCACCGAAACCCCCTAACACCCCGACCCGTGGCCCCGGCCCCTGGCCTGGCCTTCGCCTCGGCCTTGGCCCCGGCCCGTGGCCCGGCTTTCGCCCCGGCCCGTGGCCCGGCCTTGGCCCCGGCCCGTGGCCCGGCCTTGGCCCCGGCCCGTGGCCCGGCCTTGGCCCCGGCTCCTGGCCCGGCTTGGCCCCGGCCCGTGGTCCGGCCTTCCCGGTTCCTGGCCCGGCCTTGGCCTGCGGCTCGGCCCCTGACTCCAGCCTGCGGGTCGGCCCCGCGCCAGCCCTGCGGGAGGGCTACCTCGCCTCGGCTCCCGAGTCCGGCCCTTGCTTTGGCCTGCGGCCTGGCCTCAGCCCGTGGCTCGGCCCCGCACCGGCCCGGAGGGGGCGCCCCCCGGGCCTCAGCCCGGCTCTCGCCGCCAGCCGGACCCCGCCCCGCCCACCCGCCCCTGAACTCCCGCCCGAGCCCACACCGCAAGCTCTTCTCCCACCCACCCGCCCCCACCTGTTTCGCAGCGGTAGTCGCGGGCAGCGGCCGGGCCACGGACCTGTGTGCCTGTAGGCGGGGACCCCGGGGGCAGCGGTGGTCGGGGCCGAGCCGACGGCGGACCGACGGCTCGGCTCGGCTCGCGGCAGTGAAGCTGGGGCACGCCTTGGCCCCCTGGGCTGCACGGGTGGGTGGGCGGAAAAGCTTGTCGCGGCAGCGAGGGCCGACGGAGAGCCGAAGACGGACCCGCAGACCGTCGGGCCGGGTGGACGCCGGTCGCCGGGGTGGTACCGACGGGCTGGGAAGTTCGGTCGTGGTGGCTACGGTCAAGGCAGAGCCGAAGGCGGTCCGCGCGCCCGCAGGCCGAGGCAGAAGCCGGTCACAGAGGGGGCCAGGTGAGGGCGTGCAGTTCAGCGCGCTCGCGGTGATGGGCCGGAAAGCCGAAGACGAACCCGCGAGCCGCCAGACCTGTCCGGGCGGGGCGGTGGAGCGTCCGTACCGCCAGCCGAAGACGAACCTGCGAGCCGCCAGGCTGGGGCGGGCATGGGTGGCTGGGACTGTCTGGGCGGGTGGGTTAAGAGTCCGCACGGTCAGCCGAGGACGAATGCGCGAGCCGCTAGGTCGGGGTGGCAGGGGCTGGGGCTGTACCGGAGGGCGGGTGGAGAGTCCAGTCGACGGACGACGGACCTGCGAGCCGCTAGGCCCGGGTGCAGGGGGGCTGGGGCTGTACGGGCGGGCGGTGGAAAGTCCGCACGGTCAGCCGAGGACGAATCCCCGAGCCCCTATGCCGGGGCGGCAGGGGGCTGGGGGCTGCACCGGAGGGCGGGTGGAGAGTCCGTAAGCGCGGCGGACGACGGGCCCTCGCCAGGCTCGGGCACGCCCTGGTCGCCGGGGCTGTACGTGCGGGTGGGTGGGGGAGTCGGTCGCGGTAACGGCGGTGGGACGGCCAGTCGACGACGGACCTGTGAGCCGCTAGGCCGGGACGGCAGGGTGGCTGGGGCTGTAAGGGTCTGGGTGGAGTGTCCGTACGGTCGGCTGACGGCGGGCCCGCGACCGCCAGGTCGGGGCGTGTCCGGTCGGGGTTGTTCGGGCGGGTGGGTGGGAAAGTCCGTCGCGGCGGCGGGGCGGTCAGTGGACGTCGGACCCGTGAGCCGCTAGGGCCTGTCTGGCAAAGGATCTTGGGTGGGTTCTCTGAGCCAGAGGATGAGTGAGGCGAGGTGGACGCCGGCCT
>NZ_JASCXL010000108.1:0-31256 GCF_030010595.1 Streptomyces sp. CC224B
CCCCGGTGGCCCCGCCACGACCCGCCTGCGGCCCGTACGCGGTGACGGCCCCGGCGCCGGGCACCGCGAGTCCGCCCCGGGCGCGACCCAGGGCTGGCCCCCCCGCGAGCCCGGCGGGCCCGGCGGCGGGAACGGCAGCGGCGGGAGCGGCGGTGACGGCACGGACGGCACCCCGGCCGCCGCCCCGGACCCCAAGGGCAAGAAGGGCAAGCGGCCCAAGCGCACGGGCTGGCGGCGGCTGATCCCCACCTGGCGCATGGTGCTCGGCAGCTTCCTCCTGCTGGTCCTGCTCGTGGTGGGCGCGTTCATGACGGGCTACTTCCTCGTGGAGATCCCGCCCGCCAACAAGATGGCCACCCGCCAGTCCAACGTGTACACGTACGCGGACGGCACCGTCCTCGCCCGCGACGGCGAGGTCAACCGCGAGAGCGTGCCGCTGTCGAAGGTGCCCAAGCGCGTGCAGCACGCGGTGCTGGCCGCCGAGGACCGCGACTTCTACAGCGAGTCCGCCGTCGACCCGAAGGCGATGATCCGCGCGGCCTGGAACACCCTCACCGGCAAGGGCAAGCAGTCCGGGTCGACGATCACCCAGCAGTACGTGAAGAACTACTACCTGGACCAGGACCAGACGGTCACCCGCAAGGCCAAGGAGTTCTTCATCGCGATCAAGCTGGACCGGGAGGTGAGCAAGGACGACATCCTGCAGGGCTACCTGAACACCAGCTACTTCGGCCGCAGCGCGTACGGCGTGCAGGCCGCGGCGCAGGCGTACTACGGCAAGAACGTCGACGACCTGACCACCGGCCAGGGCGCGTACCTCGCGACGCTGGTGAACTCCCCCAACGCGTACGACGTGGCGACGCACCCGGAGAACAAGTCCCGAGCCCTGGCCCGCTGGAACTACGTCCTGGACGGCATGGTCAAGGAGGGCTGGCTCGACAAGGCCGAGCGGGAGAAGATCAAGTTCCCGATGCCGAAGCAGGCCACGGGCGCGCCCAGCCTGTCCGGCCAGCGCGGCTACGTCGTGAAGGCCATCGAGAACTACCTCTTCGAGCACAAGATCGTCGACGAGGACACGTTCAGCAAGGGCGGCTACCGCATCACCACCACGCTCCAGAAGCCCAAGCAGGACGCCTTCGTGAAGGCCGTCGAGGAGCAGGTGATGTCGAAGGTCGACAAGAAGGCGCGCACGGTCGACCGGAACCTGCGCGTCGGCGGCGCCTCCGTGGACCCGGCGACCGGCGAGGTCGTCGCCATGTACGGCGGCATCGACTACACGAAGCAGTTCATGAACAACGCCACCCGGCGCGACTACCAGGTCGGCTCCACGTTCAAGCCGTTCGTGTTCACCTCGGCCGTGGAGAACGGCTCCACCACCCAGGACGGCCGGCCGATCACGCCGAACACGGTGTACGACGGTGACAACCGCCGCCCGGTCCAGGGCTGGGCCGGCGGCTCGTACGCGCCCGCCAACGAGGACGACGTCAACTACGGCGACATCAGCGTCCGCGAGGCCACCGACAAGTCCGTGAACTCGGTGTACGCGCAGATGGCCGTGGACGTGGGCTCGGAGAAGGTCAAGGAGACCGCGGTCGCGCTCGGCGTCCCGGAGAAGACCCCGGACCTGACCGCGTCGCCGTCGATCGCGCTCGGCCCGTCCACGGCGTCCGTCCTGGACATGACCGAGGCGTACGCGACGCTCGCCAACCACGGCAAGCACGGCACGTACACGCTCGTCGAGAAGATCACCAAGGACGGGCAGGACATCGCGCTGCCGGAGCGCAGGACGTCGTCGGCGGTGAGCCGGGAGGCGGCCGACACCACGACGTCGATCCTGCAGAGCGTGGTGCGGTCCGGCACCGGCCGCGAGGCGCTCGCGGCGGGGCGCCCGGCGGCGGGCAAGACGGGTACGGCGGAGAACGACAAGGCGGCCTGGTTCGCGGGCTACACCCCGGATCTCGCCACCGTGGTCGCCATCATGGGCGCGGACCCGGAGACGGCCGCGCAGACGCCGCTGTACGGGGCGCTCGGCGAGACGCGCATCAACGGCGGCGGCTACCCCGCGAAGGTGTGGGCGCAGTTCACCAGGGACGCGCTGGAGGGCAAGCCCGTCAAGGAGTTCGACCTGGAGCTGGAGCCGGGTTCGCAGGAGCCGGTCGCCCCGGACCCCTCGCAGTCGGCCGAGGAGCCGGAGGAGGGCGACGACAGCGACGGGAGCGACGAGCCCAGCGACGGGCCGACCGGCGACGACGGTGACGCCACCGACGGCGGGGCCACGGACGGCGGCCCGACCGGCGGCCAGGACGACGACGGGGGCCGGTCGCAGGGACAGGGCCAGGGGCCCGGGGGCGGCGGCCAGGACGACGGCGGGCGCTCGCAGGGGCAGACGCAGGGGCCGACGGGTGGCGGTGACCAGGACGACGGCGCCACGGACGGGTCCACCGGGGACGGTGGGGCCTCCGAGGGCGGGGGTGACACCGCCGGGGACGGCGGGGCCCAGGGTGGGCAGACCGCCGGGGCCGGGGCCCTGGGTGGGCTCACCACCGGGGCCGGTGGCCGGGCCCGGGGGGACTAGCGCCCGCCTCGCTGCCGCCGCGCTGCCGGGGTCTTCCCGCCGCGCTGGCGTGGTGTTCTCGCCTCGCTGGCGTGGTGTTCCCGCCGCGCTGGCGTGGTCTTCCCGCCGCGCTGGCGTGGTCTTCCCGCCGCGCTGCCGTGGTCTTGCCGCCGCGGGCCGTCCGTGGCTGGTCGCGCAGTTCCCCGCGCCCCTCAGCCCCCCTGCCACCGGGCCCGGTGGGGAGCTGACGGGGCGCCGGTGCCCTCGGTCGTCGGGTGCGGGCCGTCCGTGGCTGGTCGCGCAGTTCCCCGCGCCCCTCAGCCCCCTGCCACCGGGCCTGGTGGGGAGCTGACGGGGCGCCGGTGCCCTCGGTCGTCGGGTGCGGGCCGTCGGTGGCTGGTCGCGCCGTTCCCCGCGCCCCTTCCAGGGCGCCTGCGGCCCGCCACCGTGTTGCCTGCGGGGCGCCGTCAGCGGCCGCTGGTGGCCTTGAGGCCTACCACCGCCACCAGGAGCAGGCAGACGAAGAAGATGCGGGCCGCGGTGGTGGGTTCGCCCAGGGCGGTCATGCCGACCACCGCGGCGCCCGCGGCGCCGATGCCGACCCAGACGCCGTAGGCCGTGCCGATGGGGAGGGTCTTGGCCGCGTACGACAGCAGCACCATGCTCGCGACGATGCCCGCGCCGGTGAAGACGCTCGGCCACAGGCGGGTGAACCCCTCGGTGAACTTCATGCCGATCGACCAGGCGACTTCGAGCAGACCGGCGACGACGAGCAGGATCCAGGCCATGACGGCACCTCCGAGAACGAGACATCAGGGGTGCGTCGTCTTTGCGTTGGCCCGGTACGGCGCGTCTCGTCGGGGTCCTTCCACGGTAGCAAAGGCAGCCGGAAGGGGCCGGTGACGCTCGTCACCGGCCCCTTCCGCACAACAGCACGACGGCCCGAGGGCCCGACGGGTCGCCCGCGGATCGGCGCCTAGAGGTACAGCCCCGTGGAGTCCTCGGAGCCCTCGAAGCGGTCCGCGGCGACCGCGTGCAGGTCGCGCTCGCGCATCAGCACGTACGGCACGCCCCGGACCTCGACCTCGGCCCGGTCCTCCGGGTCGTACAGGACGCGGTCGCCCGGCTCCACGGTCCGCACGTTCTGCCCCACGGCGACCACCTCGGCCCAGGCCAGGCGGCGGCCGACGGCCGCGGTCGCCGGGATCAGGATGCCGCCGCCGGAGCGCCGCTCGCCCTCGGTGGTGTCCTGGCGCACGAGCACGCGGTCGTGCAGCATCCGGATCGGCAGCTTGTCGTCGTGGGTGCTTGGTTCAGGTGTCTTGGCGCTCACGCCCCGAAACCTACCTGCCCGCGCGCCCTGTACGCCCCCGGGTCAGTCCCTGCGGCGGCGGGCGCCGACCGTGAGGAGCCCCACCAGGCCCACCACGAGCAGCGCCACCGGCACGGCCCGCTCCAGGCGGACCTGGCCGTCGGCCGTGACGAGCTGGCCCTTCACGTCGGAGACGAAGCGGTTCGCCCCGACGTACGCCCGGCCCAGGGTGTGGTCCACGCGGGCCGCGGCCTTGGCCTTCGCGTCTCCGACGATCGTCTTCGGGTGGACCCGCACCCCGATCTCGTCGAGGGTCTCGGCGAGCTGCTCGCGCCGGCGCTTGATGTCCGCCTCGATCTGCGCAGGGGTCCTGGCATCCGCATCCGCCACCGCGCTGCCTCCGTGGGGTGTGTTCCTGTACTCGGTCCTCCACAGTCTGTCAGCTTCGCCCGCGCCGCACCGCACGGCACCCCTATTACGCTCGTCCACGTCACCACCGCTTGATGCGTACGCGCACCGTGAGGAGCCCCAGAATGAGCGAGCGACTGCAGCCCGGCGACACCGCCCCCGCCTTCACCCTGCCCGACGCGGACGGCCGGGAGGTGTCCCTCGCGGACCACAAGGGCCGCAAGGTCATCGTGTACTTCTACCCGGCCGCCCTCACCCCGGGCTGCACCAAGCAGGCCTGCGACTTCACCGACAACCTGGACGCGCTCGCGGCGGCCGGCTACGACGTCATCGGGGTGTCCCCGGACAAGCCGGAGAAGCTCGCGAAGTTCCGCGAGAAGGAGAACCTCAAGGTCACGCTGGTCGGCGACCCCTCCAAGGAGACCCTGGAGGCGTACGGCGCCTACGGCGAGAAGAAGATGTACGGCAAGACGGTGACGGGCGTGATCCGCTCGACCGTGGTCGTGGACGAGGACGGCAAGGTGGAGCACGCCTTCTACAACGTGAAGGCGACCGGCCACGTGGCCAAGATCATCCGCGATCTCGGCATCTGACCCGGGCCACCGGGAACCCGGAGCACCGGGCAGCCGGGGTGCCGGACGCCCGGGGTGACGGGTGCCCGGGGTACCGGAGCCGGTCCCGCCGAGTGTGAGAAAGCCCCCCCTCCTCGGGGGGCTTTCGTTTGCGTTCGTGGAGATCGAGTAGACGCCCTGGTGGACTACCCGCTTCCGAAAGGACCCGCTCCATGGCGGCCACCAGGCACCCGGCCGACCCCGAGGCCGACCCGCTCACGTCCGACGTCGACCCGGAAGCGGTGAAACGTCACCGCACGCTCTTCCGCACCATCAGACGGCGCCGGAACCCGCCCCTGCGGCGTACCGACATCACCGTCACCGACGACGCGGCCGTGCGCCGCGCGGTGAAGGCGGCCTCCCTGGGCAACGCCATGGAGTGGTTCGACTTCGGCATCTACAGCTATCTGGCCGTCACCCTCGGCCATGTGTTCTTCCCGTCCGGGAACGACACGGTCCAGCTCCTCTCCTCCTTCGCCACCTTCGCGGTCTCGTTCCTGGTGAGGCCGCTGGGCGGGATGGTGTTCGGGCCGATGGGCGACAAGGTCGGGCGCAAGAAGGTGCTCGCCCTGACGATGATCCTGATGGCGGTCGGCACCTTCTCCATCGGACTGATCCCGAGCTACGCCACCATCGGCTTCTGGGCGCCGGTGCTGCTGATCCTCTTCCGGCTGGTGCAGGGCTTCTCCACCGGCGGCGAGTACGGCGGCGCGTCCACCTTCATCGCCGAGTACGCGCCCGACAAGCGGCGCGGCTACTTCGGCAGCTTCCTGGAGTTCGGCACCCTCGCCGGGTACGCGGGCGCCGCGGGCCTGGTCACGATCCTGACCACCACGCTCGACGACGGCGCCATGGAGTCCTGGGGCTGGCGCGTGCCGTTCCTGGTCGCGGGTCCGCTCGGCCTGGTCGGGCTCTACCTGCGGATGCGCCTGGACGAGACCCCGGCGTTCCGGAAGCTCACCGACGACAGCCACCACCCGGCCTCGGAGGCCGCCTCCGCCGTCGAGACCTCCGCCAAGGGGGACCTCGCCACGATCTTCCGCCAGTACTGGCCGTCGCTGATCCTGTGCGTCGCCCTGGTCGGCGCGTACAACGTCACCCACTACATGCTCCTGTCGTACATGCCGACGTACCTCTCCGACGAGCTCGGCTACGACGACACGCACGGGCTGCTGATCCTCATCGCCACGATGCTGTTCCTGATGCTGGTGATCAGCCGGGTCGGCGTGCTCTCCGACCGGTTCGGCCGCAAGCCGCTGCTGATGGCCGGCATGGTGGGCTTCCTGGTGCTCTCGGCCCCGGCGTTCCTGCTGATCCAGCAGGGCGCGCTGATCGCGGTCGCGGCGGGGATGCTGATGCTCGGGCTCTCCCTGGTGTGCCTGCTCGGCACCATGTCCGCGACGCTCCCCGCGCTCTTCCCGACGCCCGTGCGCTACGGCTCGCTCTCGGTGGGCTACAACCTCTCCGCCTCGCTGTTCGGCGGCACGGCCCCGCTGGTGATCACCGCGCTGATCAGCGCCACGGGCTCGGACATGATGCCCGCCTACTACTCGATGGCCGCCGCGGCCGTCGGCATCGTCGCCGTCGCCTGCATGAAGGAGACCGCGCAGCGGCCGCTCAGCGGCTCGCCGCCGTGCGTCGCGACCGAGCAGGAGGCCGCCGACCTGGTCGAGGCGCAGGCCACGGCGCCGAAGTTCTGACGCGCCCGCCGGCCGCGGGCGACCGCGCATTACGATGGGCCCGGCACGCGGCCGTGGTGGAATTGGCAGTCACGCTGGGTTTAGGTCCCAGTGGGGTAACACCCGTGAGGGTTCGAGTCCCTCCGGCCGCACGCACGCCGAGGCCCGCCCGTCGGCCGTACGCGCACGAGGGCGCCCCCGCCACCGGTGGGGGCGCCCTTCGCCGTACGGACGCGGGCCGGGTCGCGGCGGCCGTGCGCGGGTGGCCGCCGGTTGCCCGCGGGTCAGGCGACCAGTTCCCGCACCACCGGCACCAGCGCCCGGAAGGCCTTCCCGCGGTGGCTGATCGCGTTCTTCTCCTCGGGGCTCAGCTCGGCGCACGTACGGGTGTCGCCCTCGGGCACCAGGACCGGGTCGTAGCCGAAGCCGTTCGTGCCGGCGGGGGCGTGGCGCAGGGTGCCGGTCAGCCGGCCCTCCACGACGCGCTCGGTGCCGTCGGGCAGGGCGAGCGCCGCGGCGCAGGCGAAGTGGGCGCCGCGGTGGGCGTCGGCGATGTCGCCGAGCTGGGCCAGGAGCAGCTCCAGGTTGGCCCGGTCGTCGCCGTGGCGGCCCGCCCACCGCGCGGAGAAGATGCCGGGCGCCCCGCCGAGCACGTCCACGCACAGGCCGGAGTCGTCGGCGACGGCGGGCAGGCCGGTGGCGCGGGCCAGTGCGTGCGCCTTGAGGAGCGCGTTCTCGGCGAAGGTGACGCCGGTCTCCTTGACGTCGGGCACCTCGGGGTAGGCGTCCGCGCCGACGAGTTCGTGGTCGAGCCCCGCGGCGGCGAGGATCGCGCGGAGCTCGGTGACCTTGTGGGCGTTGCGGGTGGCGAGGATGAGACGGGTCATGGGACCAGTATCGGCCGTCCCGTCGCCGGGACCCGACCGCCCTCCGGGGCACTGCCCGGGCGGGTCAGTCGCCGGTGCACACCTTCGCGAGCTCCTTGGCGGCGTCGGCGGCGGGGCTGAGGTCGGGCGTCCGGTCGCCGCCGTCGGCCGCGGCGCGGATGTTGTCGACGGCCCTGTCCATGTGGTCGATGGCCTTGTCCACGTCGGTGTCCTCGGACTTGTCGCGGATCTCCTTGAGGTTGTCCTCGATGTCGTCGAGCGACTTGTCCGCCTTCGACGGCTCCAGGGCCGCGTCCTGCGCGGCCTCCCGCATCTCCTCCAGGTTGTCGTGGATGGCGTCGGCGGTCTTGACGCAGTCCACGGCCTTGTCGACGGGGTCGCAGGCGGCGAGACCGACCCCGGTTCCCACGACGAGCAGGGCGGTGACGACGGCGGTGACGGTACGGCGGCGGCGCGCGGCCATGGTGTGAATCCCCTCCCGGAAACGGACGGGCGTACGGCTTGGTCCGGACGCCCGCATCCGTAAGAACGCCCGGCCGGGCCCGGACGGTTGCTCGTCCGCCGGGCGTGGCCGAATCCGGACGGTGGCCGACGCCCGTCCAGGGAAGGGGACTTGGCGGTCCCGCCCTCGCCTACAGGGTGGCTTCGAGGGCGGCGCGCTGGTGGGCGGTGAGCTCCGCGCAGCCCGCGACGGCGAGGTCGAGCAGCGCGTTCAGCTCCTCGCGCGCGAACGGCTCGGCCTCGGCGGTGCCCTGCACCTCGACGAAGCGGCCGTCGCCGGTGCACACGACGTTCATGTCGGTGTCGGCCTTGACGTCCTCCTCGTAGGCGAGGTCGAGCAGCGGCACGCCGCCGACGATGCCGACGGACACGGCGCTGACGCTGCCGGTGAGCGGCTTGCGGCCCGCCTTGATCAGCTTCTTGCCCTGCGCCCAGGCGACGGCGTCGGCGAGGGCGACGTACGCGCCGGTGATGGCGGCGGTGCGGGTGCCGCCGTCGGCCTGGAGGACGTCGCAGTCCAGGACGATGGTGTTCTCGCCGAGCGCCTTGTAGTCGATGACGGCGCGCAGGGAGCGGCCGATGAGCCGGGAGATCTCGTGCGTACGGCCGCCGATCCTGCCGCGGACGGACTCGCGGTCGCCGCGGGTGTTCGTGGAGCGCGGCAGCATCGAGTACTCGGCGGTGACCCACCCCTCGCCGCTGCCCTTGCGCCAGCGCGGCACGCCCTCCGTGACGGAGGCCGTGCAGAAGACCTTGGTGTCGCCGAAGGACACGAGGACGGAGCCCTCGGCGTGCTTGCTCCACCCGCGCTCGATGGCGATGGGGCGGAGCTGTTCGGGGGTACGGCCGTCGAATCGAGACATGCCCACGACCCTATAGGCCCCCGGAGCCCCCCATTCCATCCCCACACAACCCCCGCAACCACCCCCTGCCGGCACTCATGCACCGCGCTTCCCCCGCAGCCACCGGCCCGCCTCCGCCGCGGGACCCGGCCCGCGCCCGCGGTGGGCGGCCGGCCCGCACCCCCGCCCCGCGCCACCAGAAAAAAAAGGGGGCGCCGGGCCCGCACCCGGACCCAGCGCCCCCCCAGCGGGAGCCACCCCTCACATCATGTCTTCGATCTCCGCCGCGATCGGGTCCGCGTCCGTCCCGATGACGACCTGGATCGCGGTGCCCATCTTCACCACACCGTGCGCGCCCGCGGCCTTCAGGGCCGCCTCGTCGACCAGGTCCGCGTCGTTGACCTCGGTACGCAGACGCGTGATGCAGCCCTCGACCTCTTCGATGTTGTCGATGCCGCCGAGCCCGGCAACGATCTTCTCAGCCTTGCTGGCCATTGCTTTCTCCCTGCTGTGAAAGGACGCGGCCACGACACCGTAGGCCCGCTTCGTCACGGTAACGCACGGTTGGCCCATCTTCGCGGGCGGTCGCGACGGCGGTCCCTCACCATGGCGATCAAGGTGTCGTCCCTGACCAGGGCCACCGCGCACCCGTCCGCAACTGGTCTACACCAGTTTCCGACCACCGCCAAACCGACCGGTCCCAGGAGGAGCGCCGATGACTTCCGACGCCGTCGCGGCACCGCGCAAGAAGCGCTGGAGCGGCCTCTTCCAGGGCCTGCAGAAGATGGGCCGCAGCCTCCAGCTCCCCATCGCGGTGCTGCCCGCCGCCGGCATCCTCAACCGGCTCGGCCAGCCGGACGTCTTCGGCGACGACGGCCTGGGCTGGACGAACGTGGCCAAGGTGTTCGCGGCCGCGGGCGGCGCCCTGCTCGACTCCTCGCTGGGCCTGCCCCTGCTGTTCTGCATCGGCGTCGCGATCGGGATGGCCAAGAAGGCGGACGGCTCCACGGCCCTCGCCGCCGTCGCGGGCTTCCTCGTCTACTACGCGGTCCTGCGCGCCTTCCCCGACGACTGCCCGGCGGGCGCCGACTTCGCCGGGGCCGGGATGTGGAGCGGCGTCTGCGTGACCGGCGAGGGGGCGCCCACCCAGGCCGCGTACCAGAACCCCGGCGTCTTCGGCGGCATCGTCATGGGCCTGCTCACCGCCCGGCTCTGGCAGCGCTACCACCGCGTGCGCCTCGTGGACTGGCTCGGCTTCTTCAACGGCCGCCGCCTGGTGCCGATCATCATGGCCTTCGTCGGCCTGGTCTTCGCGGGCCTGTGCGTCTGGGTCTGGCCGCCCGTCGGCGACGCCCTGACCAGCTTCTCCAAGTGGCTGGTGGACCTCGGCTGGCTCGGCTCGGGCATCTTCGGCGTCGCCAACCGGGCACTGCTCACGGTGGGGCTGCACCAGTTCCTGAACACCTTCGTGTGGTTCCAGTTCGGCGACTACACCAAGGCGGACGGCACGGTCGTCCACGGCGACATCAACCGCTTCCTCGCCGGGGACCCCACGGCGGGCCAGTTCACCTCGGGCTTCTTCCCGATCATGATGTTCGCGCTGCCCGCCGCGGCCCTCGCGATCACGCACGCGGCCCGCCCGGAGCGGCGCAAGGTCGTCGGCGGCATGATGCTCTCCGTCGGCCTGACCTCCTTCGTCACCGGCATCACCGAGCCGATCGAGTACTCCTTCCTCTTCATCGCCCCGGCCCTGTACGCGCTGCACGCGGTGCTCACCGGCGTCTCCATGGCCGTGACGTGGGGGCTCGGCGTGAAGGACGGCTTCAGCTTCTCCGCGGGCCTGATCGACTACGTCATCAACTGGAGCCTGGCCACCAAGCCGTGGCTGATCATCCCGATCGGCCTGGTCTTCGCAGCGGTGTATTACGGCCTGTTCCGGTTCGTCATCCACAAGTTCGACCTGCCCACGCCGGGCCGCGAACCGGAGGAAGAGACACAGGCCTTGGACGCAGAACAGACCAAGGCGTAGGACTCAACCGGAACCTTCCCCGGCCGTCCCCTCAGGCCCTCGGAGCCCCGCTCCGGGGGCCTTTCGCGACCCTTGTGACGGTATGGCCCAGCCCACAGGAATGGCGGGTTCCTTATGTCGCCTTAACCGTGTTACAACAGGTCTACACCACTTAGTGGTGTAGACCACCCCGGCTGCTGTCGCACCCCCAACTGTCCCCCTGACAGCCGCCCGCACATGGAGGAAGTCATGAGTACGGCCACCGCCAAGGCGGCCCCCGCGAAGAAGCGGGGCGCCGGCCTGTTGCAGGGCCTGCAGAAGGTCGGCCGCAGCCTGCAGCTGCCCATCGCCGTGCTGCCGGCGGCGGGCATCCTGCTGCGCCTCGGCCAGCCGGACGTGTTCGGCGCCGACGGCCTCGGCTGGGGCAAGGTCGCCACGGTCTTCGCCAACGCCGGTGACGCCGTCTTCGCGAACATGCCGATGCTGTTCTGCATCGGCGTCGCGATCGGCTTCGCCAAGAAGGCGGACGGCTCCACGGCGCTCGCCGCGCTCGTCGGCTTCCTGGTCTACACGAACGTCCTGAAGGCGTTCCCCGTGACCGAGGCGAAGGTCACCGAGGGCGCCGACATCGCCGCCACGTACAACGACCCCAAGGTCTTCGGCGGCATCATCATGGGCCTGATCTCCGCCGTGGTGTGGCAGAAGTTCCACCGCACCAAGCTGGTGGACTGGCTCGGCTTCTTCAACGGCCGCCGCCTGGTGCCGATCATCATGGCCTTCATCGGCACCGCCCTGGGCGTCTTCTTCGGCCTGGCCTGGGGCCCGGTCGGCGACGCCATCACCAGCTTCGGCGAGTGGATGACCGACCTCGGCTCGGTCGGCGCGGGCATCTTCGGCGTGGTCAACCGCGCGCTCCTTCCGGTCGGCATGCACCAGTTCGTGAACACCGTCGCCTGGCAGGAGATCGGCTCCTTCACCGACTCGGCCGGTGCCGTCTGGCACGGCGACATCCAGCGCTTCATGCACGGCGACCCGACCGCCGGGCAGTTCATGTCGGGCTTCTTCCCGATCATGATGTTCGCGCTGCCCGCCGTCGCGCTCGCCATCACCCACACGGCCCGCCCCGAGCGCCGCAAGGTCGTCGGCGGCATGATGCTGTCCCTCGCGCTGACCTCGTTCGTCACCGGCATCACCGAGCCGATCGAGTTCGCGTTCATGTTCATCGCCCCGGTCCTCTACGTCATCCACGCGGTCCTCACGGCCGTCGCCATGACGGTCACCTGGGCCCTCGGCGTGCACCACGGCTTCACCTTCTCGGCCGGCGCGATCGACTACGTGCTGAACTGGAAGTTCGCCGAGAAGCCCTGGCTGATCATCCCGATCGGCCTGGTGTTCGCAGCCGTCTACTACGTGGTCTTCCGCTTCGCGATCGTCAAGTTCGACATCCCCACCCCGGGCCGCGAGCCCGAGGAGGAGGTCGAGGACCTGACGAAGGCGTAGCGCCCCGCGCCCGCCGCGCACGAAGGCCCCGGAACCGCTGAGGTTCCGGGGCCTTCGCCGTCGTGGGCCGTACGTCGTACGGGGATGGCGCGCGGGCCGTCGTACGGGAGGGCGGCGCGCGGAAGGCGCCGCCGGCTCAGAGGTGGTACGTCGCTCCGGGCGCCGCGAGGCCGGTGGGGCCGTCGAACGCGGCGCGGGCGTCCGCGAGGTTCACGTCCGCGTCCGTCCACGGCGGGATGTGCGTGAGGACGAGACGGCCCACGCCCGCGCGCCGGGCGGACTCGCCCGCCTCGCGGCCGTTGAGGTGCAGGTCGGGGATGTCCTCCTTGCCGTGCGTGAACGCGGCCTCGCACAGGAACAGGTCGCTGCCCGCGGCGAGTTCGTCGAGCGCCTCGCACGGGCCCGTGTCGCCGGAGTACGTCAGGGACGCCCCGCCGTGCTCGACGCGTACGCCGTAGGCCTCCACCGGGTGGCACACCCGCTCGGTCCGCACCGAGAACGGGCCGATGTCGAAGGCGCCCGGCTTGACCGTGTGGAAGTCGAAGACCTCGCTCATCGAGGACGCGGAGGGCGTGTCGGCGTACGCCGTGGTCAGGCGCTGCTCGGTGCCCTCGGGGCCGTACACCGGGATGGGCGCGCAGCGGCCGCCCTCGTGCCGGTAGTAACGGGCCACGAAGTACGCGCACATGTCGATGCAGTGGTCGGCGTGCAGATGGCTGAGGAAGATCGCGTCGAGGTCGTACAGACCGATGTGGCGCTGCAGCTCGCCGAGGGCGCCGTTGCCCATGTCGAGCAGCAACCGGAAGCCGTCGGCCTCGACGAGGTAGCTCGAGCAGGCCGAGTCCGCGGACGGAAACGACCCCGAGCAGCCGACGACGGTGAGCTTCATATAGCTGGAACCTCCGCGCTGCGGTCGGGGGGACGGGGGGCGTGCGGTCCGACGAGCGTAAGGCGCAAAAGGGCGCCTCGCTCCTCCGTCGTGGGCCGTTGTGGGCGATGTCACCGGTCACGTCACTCTTCCCCCGTAGTTCCACGGGGCGGGCGTAACCTCCCGGGACGCGCGGCGGCGCGGTGCCGGTGCGGACCACCGGGCCCGGGCCGGGCGACGGCCGCGGCCCGGGCCGCCTCAGCGGGCGGACGCGGTGTCGGCGTCGATGAAGAACACCTGGTCGACGCGGTCGGCGCAGGGCTCCTGCCGGGCCGTGGCGCCCTCGGTGGTGGACCGGCCGGTGATGCCCACGCAGACCTTCCGGTCGGGGGTGTGCAGCGTGTGAATGCGGTAGGTGTTGGGCACGGGCGCCTCGACGGCCTCGATGAGGAAGACGTTCGCGCCCGCGCAGTCGTTGGTGGGTTCCAGCAGGTCGGGCACCGTGCTGAAGGGGAACACCATGAGGCAGCGCACGCCCGCCTGGGTGCTGTGCCACTGGAGCTTGAAAAGGCCGTCGCCCCGCGGCACCAGGTACGTGCGCGGGGAGGCGGCCTGCGCGCACGGGCGCTGCACGGCGACCGGCACGTTCAGGACGCCCGCGCGCCCCTCGGTCAGGCACAGGTGCGGCGCGCCGGCCGGGCGGATCTTGATCCAGCCCTCCTGGAGGCCGGGGAAGGAGCCCTGGGCGAAGTGCGCGCCCGGCTGGCCGTCGCAGGACCACTGGCGCAGCGGCGCGCCGTCGGTGACGGCGGAGCCGGCGACCTCCAGGCACGTGGCAGGACCGGCCGCCACCGGGTGGATCAGCGCGGCGTCCCCGCGGTCCTCGAAGCGGAAGCTGGCGCCGGGCCCGCTGCCGCAGTCCGCCTGGACGACGGCGGCCCCGGCGTCGGGGCGGGAGCCCTCCACCGCCAGGCACTTGCCGCTGAGGGCGCTGACGATGTGCACCGCGCCGCTCTGGACCGTGGACGCCTTCAGGTACCACAGCGCGCCCTCCCGCCCGGCGCAGCGCCGCTGCCGGACCGGCTCACCGCTGTCCTGGGTGGCCACCTCCAGGCACTTGCCGGTGTGGGTCGCGGCGATGTTGGTCCGCTGGCCCGCGCCGGCGGCCGCGCCGTGCGCCGCCGGGCCGCCGGCCGTCAGCAGGGCGCAGACCAGGGCCAGGGCCAAGGCCAAGGCCAAGGCGGAGACCCGCACCGGGGCCGCGGTGTCGGCGTGCGGACGGGACCGGCGGAACCTCAGCATGGAGCTCTCCATCCCTGGGAACCCGCCCGCGGGCACGGGCGTGGCGCCGCCCGATGCTCCCCGCCCCCGCTGACACCGGGCTGACGGGGGCCCTGGCCGCCGCCGCGGCACGCGCCCCCGGCCGGGGGTGTGCCGGGGCGGGCGCGCGGGGGCGCCGGTACCGTCGGGGTATGGACACGTCCTGGTGGCCGGCCCTCGTCGCCGTGGTGGTCCTCGCGCTCGTGGTCACCGTGGTGGACGCCTGGGGGCGCGGGGTCTCGCGGCGCGCCGCGCGCCGGGGGCGGCGCGGGGGCTCCGGGCCCGCGCGGGGCCGGGTGCGGGCCGGGGAGATCTGGTGGGCGCAGACGGGCGAGGCGGAGTGCCCCTTCCTCGTGCTGTCCGTACGCGGTGACGCCGTGCGCGTCGCGGCGATCACGACCCGCTTCCACGAGGAGCGCGGCGGCGTCATCCCGCTGCCGCCCGGCACCGTCGGCGACGTCCGGGGCCGCCCCCGCTACCTGGAGCCGGACGACGTGCGGGACCTGCCCCTGAGCGACCTCCGCCGCCGCTCCGGAACGGCGGACCCGGTCCTGTGGGACCAGGTACGCCACCTGACGGAGTGAGGGGACCGGCGACCTCGCACGGAACCCCGACGGCGTACGCGCGGCCGTACACGGTCGAGCGCGCTGTACGGGCGGGCGGGCGGGAAAGGGAAGCCCGTTCTCCCGGCCCGGCCCGAGGGCGCGGCTACGCCCAGAGCTGGCCCTGCACCGCCGCGATGGCCTCCTCCGTCGTCGCCGCCGTGTACAGCCCCGTCGAGAGGTACTTCCAGCCGCCGTCGGCCACGATGAACACGATGTCCGCGGACTCGCCCGCCTTGAGGGCCTTGCGGCCCACGCCGATCGCCGCGTGCAGGGCCGCCCCGGTGGAGACCCCGGCGAAGATGCCCTCCTGCCGCAGCAGCTCCCGCGTGCGCGTCACCGCGTCGGCGGAGCCGACGGAGAACCGGGAGGTGAGCACGGAGGCGTCGTACAGCTCGGGCACGAACCCCTCGTCGAGGTTGCGCAGGCCGTACACCAGGTCGTCGTAGCGCGGCTCGGCGGCGACGATCCGCACGTCGGGCTTGTGCTCGCGCAGGTAGCGCCCGACGCCCATGAGGGTGCCGGTGGTGCCGAGCCCGGCCACGAAGTGGGTGATCGAGGGCAGGTCGGCGAGGATCTCGGGCCCGGTGGTGGCGTAGTGGGCGCCCGCGTTGTCCGGGTTGCCGTACTGGTAGAGCATCACCCAGTCGGGGTGCTCGGCCGCGAGTTCCTTGGCGATCCGCACCGCCGTGTTGGAGCCCCCCGCTGCGGGCGACGAGATGATCTCGGCGCCCCACATGGCGAGGAGGTCGCGCCGCTCCTGCGAGGTGTTCTCCGGCATGACGCACACCATGCGATAGCCCTTGAGCCGGGCCGCCATGGCGAGGGAGATGCCGGTGTTGCCGGAGGTCGGTTCGAGGATGGTGCAGCCGGGCGTCAACCGGCCGTCCTTCTCGGCCTGTTCGACCATGTGGAGCGCGGGCCGGTCCTTGGTGGAGCCGGTCGGGTTGCGGTCCTCCAGCTTGGCCCAGACGCGGACCTCGGCGGACGGCGACAGGCGCGGGAGGCGGACCAGGGGCGTGTTGCCGACGGCCGCGAGCGGGGAGTCGTAGCGCATGCGTCGTCAGCTCATGCCGCCCGCGACGGCGGGCAGGATCGTGACGCTGTCGCCGTCGCTGAGCTTGGTGGACACGCCGTCCAGGAAGCGGACGTCCTCGTCGTTCAGGTACACGTTCACGAACCGGCGCAGCTCGTTGCCCTTGTCCTTGTCGACGAGGCGCTCCTGGATGCCCGCGTGCCGGGTCTCGAGGTCGGCGAAGAGCGCGGCGATGGTGTCGCCGTTGCCCTCGACGGCCTTCTCGCCGCCGGTGTAGGTGCGGAGGATGGTCGGGATGCGGACCTCGATGGCCATGGGGTGGGCTCCTGTCGGGAGGAAGGGGCGGTGGTGATCGAACGCGGTCCGGACGGGACCGGGCGGTACGGCGGCCGGGGGCGCCCGGGACGCCCGGCGGCCGGAGGTACGGCGCCCCGGGGCGCGGCGGGAGGGCGGGCGGCGCCGCGGTGCCGGCCGGGCTGCGGCGCCCGTCGGCGCCTCAGCGCCGACAGATGGCGCTGGCGAGACGGCACAGGTCGACGTGCAGCCGGCCGACGAGCAGGGCGCCCGGCGTCGTATCGATGCTCACGTCGTTCGAAACCATGCGGTCATCGTAACGATTCCCGGTCCGGGTCCCGGAATGTGATCTCGCATACCGGACGCATCCGGTTCGGTCCCCGGACAGGGGCCGCCCGGCCCGGCCCCCGCACGGGACGTGTGCCGCCCGGCCGGGCCCCCGTACGGGACGCGCACCGACCTGCCCGGCCCCGGTCCGGACCCGGGCGGCGGGGCCCCGGACGCGGACCGGCCGGGGCTCAGCCCGCGGGCGTCCGCTGCGGCGGCCCCGGCAGATACGTGACCGTGGGGGCGCCGGTGGCGGGGTGGACGGCCACCTCGGCGGCGACGCCGTACACCTCCGCGAGGAGCCCGGCGGTCAGGACCTCCCCCGGCGGCCCGGACACCACCACCCGGCCGCCGTCGAGGACGTAGAGGCGGTCGCAGTAGTACGCGGCCAGCGTCAGGTCGTGCAGCGCGAGCAGGTTCGCCGTGCCGAGGGTCCGGACGAGGCCGAGGATCTCCAGTTGGTAGCGGATGTCCAGGTGGTTGGTGGGCTCGTCCAGGACCAGGACGCCCGGCTGCTGGACCAGCGCCCGGGCGAGCAGCGCGCGTTGGCGTTCGCCGCCGGAGAGCTGCCCGAAGGGGCGGTCCGCGAGGCCGTCCGCGCCGACCTGGTCCAGGGCCTCGTCGACGAGGGCCCGGTCGGCGGCCGTGTCGGCCTCCCAGAAGCGCTTGTGCGGGGAGCGGCCCATGGCCACGATCTGGCGGACCGAGAGGTCGAAGCCGGTCTGCCCGTCCTGCGGGACGGTGGCGATCCGGCGGGCCCGCGCCTTGGCCCCGGCCGCGGCGAGGTCCGCCCCGTCGAGCAGGACGCGGCCCGCCGTGGGCGTGAGCGCGCCGTACACGCAGCGCAGCAGGGTCGTCTTGCCGCTGCCGTTGGGGCCGACGAGGCCGACCGTCTCACCGGCACGCACGGTGAGTGAGACGCCGTCGACGAGGCGGCGGCCCAAGGGGGTGGTGTAGCCGAGGTCCTCGGTGCGCAGCGCCCGGACGGCCCCCGCACCGGCGGCGTCCCCCGTCGCCTCCGTCGCCTCCGTCGCCTCCGGCCCCTCTGTTCCCTCCGGCCCCTCCGGCCCCTGGTGCCAGGTTCTGGTCATGCCGCCGCCTCCGCGCGTGCCCGGCCCCGGCGCAGTTGCCAGAGGAAGAACGGTCCGCCGGTGAGGGCGGTGAGGACGCCGACGGGCACGTCCTGCGGGGCCGCCACGGTGCGGGCCCCGAGGTCGGCGACGACCAGGAACACCGCGCCCATCAGCGCGGCCACCGGCAGCAGCGCCCGGTGTCCGGCGCCGACCAGCATGCGGGCGGCGTGCGGCACCATCAGGCCGACGAAGCCGATGGCCCCGCTGTGCGCGACGAGCACGCCGGTCACCAGCGAGGTGAGGACGAAGGCGCCCGCGCGGAACCGGGCCGTGTCCAGGCCGAGGACGGTCGCGCCCTCCTCGCCGACGAGCAGCAGGTCCAGCAGCCGGGCCAGCGCCACGAGCAGGGCCGTGCCCGCGGCCAGCACGGTCAGGGGCACGGCGAGCATGTCCCAGCGGGCGCTGCCGAGCCCGCCGAGCGTCCAGTACAGGACCTCCTTGAGGTGGTCGGCGCGGGCCGACATCACCAGGATCAGGCTGGTCAGGGCGGACAGGATGTACGAGACGGCCACGCCGGCGAGGACCAGGCGGCTGGTGGTGAAGCCGCCGCCGGGGTCGCGGGCCAGCGAGTAGACGACGAGCAGGGCGAGGAACGCGCCCGCGAAGGACGCCACCGGGACGGTCACCGTGGTGGCCAGGCCCGCGCCCACGCCCAGCACGATCACCGAGACCGCGGCGGCGGAGGCACCGGAGGAGACGCCCAGCAGGAACGGGTCGGCCAGCGGGTTGCGGACCAGCGCCTGGAGGGTGGCGCCGACGACGGCCAGGCCCGCGCCCACGACGGCCCCGAGCAGGACGCGCGGGAGGCGGACGTCCAGGACGATGGTGCGGTACGGGGACGGCCCCTGGGCCCGGCCCGTGAGGATGTCGAGCACCTCGGCGGGCGGGATCCGCACGGAGCCGTAGGCCAGCGCGGCGGTGCCCGCGGCCGCGAGGGCGAGGACGAGCAGGGCTATGAGGGTGCCGTAGGCGAGGCCGCCGGGGGCTCCCCGGCCCCGCCCCTTCCCGGCACCGGGGGCTGCGCCGCCGGACCCCCCGGACCCCCGCCGATCGCGCTTCGCGCTCGTCCGCAACCACCGGACGGGCGGAACCCCGGCCGGAGCGGGCTTCTCCGTGGGCATCACCGAAGCTGCTCCGCCAGCTTCTCCACCGCCTTGGGGGCTCTCACCCCCAGCACCACGTCCGACAGCGGCAGCACCGCGAAGCGCTTGTTCCTCACGGCGGGGACGTCCTTGAGGGCGGGGTCGTCGAGGAGGCGCTTCTTCTTCTGGGCCACCGTCGTCGCGCCGTAGTCGTAGATGAGGATCACGTCGGGACGGCGGTCGACCACGGTCTCCCAGGAGGCGTCGCCGAAGGGCTTGTCGAGGTCGGCCATGACGTTGCGGCCGCCCGCGCGCTCGATGATGTCGTTGCCGATGCCCTTGCCGCCCGCGGTGAAGGCGGTCTTGTCGCCGCTGTCGTAGACGAAGACGGACGGGGGCCTGCCGCCCTCGGTCCTCTTCGTGGCGCGGGCCAGTTCCGCCCTGGCCGAGCGCACCCACTTCTCCGCGCGGTCGCGGACGCCGAACGTGGCGCCGGTCTCGCGGATCTCCCGGTAGAGGTCGTCCATGGTGACCGGCTTGTCGGCGCAGCTCTCGATGTTGAGCCGGGAGTTGATGCCGGACTTGGCGAGGGCGGCGCGGGAGCGGCCGTCGTTCTCCGCGAAGGAGCTCGCGTAGCCGCCGTAGACGAAGTCGGGGTTGGCGGCGAGGAGCTTCTCGTACGAGGGGTACTCCTTGGCCAGGACCGGGCGCGACCTGTAGGCCTTCTCGTACTCGGGAAGGATCTTGTCGTCGAGGTAGGCGGTGCCGGCGATGCGGTCCTTCAGGCCCAGCGCCAGGAGGATCTCCGTCACGTGCTGGTTCATGGTGACGGCACGCTTCGGGGGCGCCTGGTACGTCGTCTTCACGCCGCAGTTCGTGACGGTGTACGGGAACCCGGCGGCCGTGGCCTTGCCGTCTCCCGCGCCGGAGTCGCTCCCCGGCGAGCAGGCGGTCAGGGGCAGCAGGGTCGCCGCGGCGGCGAGCAGTACGCGGATGCGCATGGCTGTGCGGTCCTCCTCCAGGGGATTTCCGCGTCCCCTGCGTCAAGTGGGAGGAGGCGGCAGGGCAGTTCCTGGCTCACGGCACGCGCGTGCCGGTCACAGTGGCGGGACCGCGCCGGAGTCACACCGGCTTCCTGGGTCCTGCCGCCTCGAAGGTCGTGCTCAGTATGCCTGGACGAGCCGCACCTCTTCCTCGGTGACCTCTCCGTCCACGATGCGGAACGAGCGGAACTGGAAGGGCCCGGCGCCGTCCGTGTCGGCCGTCGAGACGAGGACGTAGTGGGCGCCCGGCTCGTTGGCGTAGCTGATGTCGGTGCGGGAGGGGTAGGCCTCGGTGGCCGTGTGCGAGTGGTAGATGACCACCGGCTCCTCGTCGCGGTCGTCGAGGTCGCGGTAGAGCTTGAGCAGGTCGGTCGAGTCGAACTCGTAGAACGTGGGTGAGCGGGCCGCGTTCAGCATCGGGATGAACCGCTCGGGGCGGTCCGTGCCCGCCGGGCCCGCGACGACGCCGCACGCCTCGTCGGGGTGGTCCTTGCGCGCGTGCGCGACGATCTGGTCGTGCAGGGCCTGGGTGATGGTCAGCATGCCGGTCAGGATAAGCAGGCCGGACACGCGGACGGGCCGCCGCGTATCACAGAGCGATACGCGACGGCCCGCATGCCGGACCTCCGGGACCCGCGGGCCCCTGGGGAGGTGTCAGTCCTTGCCCGGCGCGGCGTCGGCGGCCACGGCGGTGTGCTCGCGCTTGCGGAAGGCGGCGCCCTCCGGGTTGCGGCTCTTGAGGACGAGGTAGGCCACACAGAGGATGGCGGCCCAGATCGGGGCGCAGTACAGCGAGATCCGGGCGTCCTTGTCGACGCCCATCATCACGATGACCATGGCGATGAAGGCGAGCGCGAACCAGCTCGTGTACGGGGCGCCCGGCGCGCGGAAGGTGGACTGCGGCAGGATGCCGCGGTCGGCCTTGCGGCGGTAGTTGATCTGGGAGACCAGGATCATGATCCAGGCCCACATGCCGGAGATCGTGGCGAAGGAGACGACGTAGTTGAACGCCTCGCCCGGCCACTGGTAGTTGATCCACACGCCGACGAGCATCAGCGCGGCGGAGAAGGTGGTGCCGACCAGCGGCAGGCCGTTCTTGGTGAGCTTGGTGAAGAACGCCGGGCCCTGGCCGTTGAGCGCGAGGTCGCGCAGCATGCGGCCGGTGGAGTACATGCCCGAGTTGCAGGAGGAGAGCGCGGCGGTCAGGACCACGAAGTTCACGATCGCGGCGCCGATGCCGAGGCCCATCTTCTCGAAGGCCGCGACGAACGGGGAGACGCCCGGCTGGAAGTGCGTCCACGGCACGACCGACAGGATCATGATCAGGGCGCCGACGTAGAAGACGGCGATGCGCCACGGGACGGTGTTGATCGCCTTGGGCAGCGTCTTCTCCGGGTCCTTGGACTCACCGGCGGTGACGCCGACCAGCTCCACGGCGAGGAAGGCGAACATCACGATCTGGAGGGTCATCAGCGTGTTGCCGATGCCGTTGGGGAAGAAGCCGCCGTTGTCCCACAGGTGCGACACGGACGCGGTGTCACCGGCGTCGGAGAAGCCGATGGTGAGGATGCCGGCGCAGATCAGGATCATGCCGATGATGGCGGTGACCTTGACCATGGAGAACCAGAACTCCAGCTCGCCGAAGAGCTTCACGGAGATCAGGTTGGCGCCGTACAGGATGACGGTGAAGATCAGCGCGTAGCCCCACTGCGGAATGGAGCCGTGCGTCCAGTACTGCATGTACTGGGCGGCCGCGGTGACCTCGGTGATGCCGGTGACGACCCAGAAGAGCCAGTACGTCCAGCCGGTCACGAACCCGAAGAAGGGGCCGACGAACTCGCGGGCGTACTCCGAGAACGAGCCGGAGACGGGGCGGTACATCAGCAGCTCGCCCAGGGCCCGCATGATGAAGAAGATCACGAGGCCGGCGATGGCGTACGCGAGGATGAGACTGGGGCCGGCCTTGTGGATGGCCTTGCCCGCGCCGAGGAAGAGGCCGGTGCCGATGGCACCGCCGATGGCGATCATCTGGATCTGCCGCGCACCCAGGCCGCGCTGGTAGCCCTCGCTGTCGCCGGACGCGCCGGAGCCCGCCGCGGCACCATTGCCGCCGTGCTCGTCGTGGTGTTCTTCGACCTGCACTGAGGTCATGGTGACGCCTTTCTCCATGCTGATCCGCGCCGCGAACTGCGGTGTCGCCGCGGACCAGGTCGTGATCCCCCGGATGGTGATGGAGTGCCGCCGGCGGTCTGCCGGCCCCTGGCGTGTTCCCGGCGACATGGGTGGCGTCACCGAGTGGTCGTGAACATTTATCACGACCGTCACAGTGATCGAATGAGCCAGGTGTGGCGCACACCACAGGAAGAAGCAGGCAAAAGGTACACCGGTTGGCATAGTCGGACAGTACGGTGACCGGATCGTTATCCGGATTTGAGCGTTCGTTGAGCGAACGCCCACGATCTTCAACGGGAGGTCACGCGGGCGTCGGGAAACCGTCACGTCCCCCTGCCCGAATCCGTACGCCGACCGCGGCCGCGAGGAGCCCCGCAGTCACCACCGCGTCACGGCTCACGGCTCACGGCTCACGGCTCACGGCTCACGGCATCAGCGTCTCGACGAGCGTCTCCTGGAGTCCGCCCAGCCACAGGTACGCCATCACCATCGGCTTGCGCGGGTCGGAGTCCGGCAGCCGGTAGAGGATGTCGGTGTCCTCCTCGTCGGTCACGTCGAGGCGGGTGCCGATCGCGAGCCGCAGGTCGTTGAGCGCGCCGAGCCAGCACCGCGAGTCGTCGGCCGACAGCTTGAGCACGGCGCCGCCCTCGCCCGCGACGGTCAGCGCGTCGAGGCAGCGGATCACCGCGAGCGCGTCGTCGCGCTTGCGCGCCCGCAGGTCGTTCTCGGTGAAGCGGCGGAACTCCGCGGAGTACGACCGCAGTTCGGCGGCCTGCTCCGCGGAGGCCTCCTCGGTGCCGGGCCCGCCGTACGCGTCCGGGAGCAGCCGCTTGAGCACCGGGTCGGCGGGCGGCTCGCTCGGCCCCTGCGTGAAGAGCTCGGCGAACGGGTCGCCGTCGGCGCCCGCGGGCTCCTCGCCCGGGCCGATCAGCTCCAGGAGCTGGACGGCCAGGGAGCGGATGATGGAGATCTCGACCTCGTCGAGCGCGACGGCCGCGCCGCCCCCGGGGATCGGTTCGAAGTGTCCTGGCATCGGTCGCGTCGCTACTTCCGGTCCTGCTGGAGGGTGGCCCACAGTCCGTACCCGTGCATCGCCTGCACGTCGCGTTCCATCTCCTCGCGGCTGCCCGTGGAGACGACGGCCCGGCCCTTGTGGTGGACGTCGAGCATGAGCTTGGTGGCCTTTTCCTTGGAGTACCCGAAGTACGTCTGGAAGACGTACGTCACATAGCTCATGAGGTTGACCGGGTCGTTGTGCACGAGCGTGATCCACGGAACGTCCGGCTCGGGGACCGCGAAGGTCTCTTCGTCCGCGTCCGGGCGGGTGATCTCTGCAGGAGCCGCGCTACTCACTTGTCCCATGCTGCCACCCGCGGGGCCCGACCGCACAAACGGACCCCCGAAATCGTCAGAGTGACGAGATGCGGGGTAGCATCCCTGCCATGAACTCTGGGGAGCACGAGCTGGGGCTGCCGGTCGACGTGCCGTCGACCGCGCTCTTCACGGACCACTACGAGTTGACGATGCTGCAGGGCGCGCTGAAGTCGGGCACGGCGCACCGCCGCTCGGTGTTCGAGGTCTTCACGCGCCGACTGCCCGAGGGCCGCCGCTACGGCGTGGTCGCCGGGACCGGGCGGGTCCTGGACGCCGTCGAGAACTTCCGCTTCGACGAGGGCGTCCTGGCCTTCCTGCGCGAGCGCGGCGTGGTGGACGAACCGACCCTGGAGTGGCTGGCGGCGTACCGTTTCAGCGGGGACGTGTGGGGCTACCCGGAGGGCGAGACGTACTTCCCCGGCTCCCCGGTCCTGCGCGTGGAGGGCAGCTTCGCGGAGTGCGTGCTGCTCGAGACGGTGGTCCTGTCGATCCTCAACCACGACTCGGCCATCGCGGCGGCGGCCTCCCGGATGGCGTCGGCGGCCGGCGACCGGCCGCTCATCGAGATGGGCGCCCGGCGCACCCACGAGCTGGCGGCCGTGGCCGCGTCCCGCGCGGCGTACGTCGGCGGCTTCACGACCACCTCGGACCTCGCCGCGGGCTTCCGCTACGGCATCCCGACCGTCGGCACCTCCGCGCACGCCTTCACCCTGGTGCACGACAGCGAGCGCGACGCCTTCCGCGCGCAGGTGGACTCCCTCGGCCGGGGCACCACGCTGCTCGTCGACACCTACGACGTCGGCGAGGCGGTCCGGCTCGCCGTGGAGATCGCCGGGCCCGAGCTCGGCGCCGTCCGCATCGACTCCGGCGACCTGCTGCTCGTCGCCCACCGGGTGCGGCAGCAGCTCGACGAGCTCGGCGCCACCGCCACCAAGATCGTGGTCACCTCGGACCTGGACGAGTACGCGATCGCCTCGCTCGCGGCGGCGCCCGTGGACGCCTACGGCGTGGGCACCCAGCTCGTCACCGGCTCGGGCCACCCCACCTCCGCCATGGTCTACAAGCTGGTGGCCCGCGCCCGCTCGGCCGACCCGGGCGCGCCGCTGGAGCCCGTGGCGAAGAAGTCGCTCGGCGCCAAGTCGTCCGCCGGGGGCCGCAAGTGGGCGGCGCGCCGCGTCGACGCCGAGGGGATCGCCGAGGCCGAGGTCGTCGGCACCGGCCCGGTCCCGGCCGACCTCGCCGACCGGCTGCTCCAGGTGCGGCTCATCAAGGGCGGGAAGGTGCTCGCCCGCGAGTCCCTGGACACCGTCCGGGACCGGCACGCGGCCGCGCGGGCCCGGCTTCCGCTCTCGGCGACCCAGCTCTCGCGGGGCGACGCGGTCATCCCCACCGAGTACGTGTGAGCCTTACACCCGGGGCCGGGCGGGGAGCGCGGCTTGGGCCGCGGGGCCCACGCCCCCTCCCGCATCGGTCGTGAAGTCTCTACGCTCGGTTCATCCCGCTAGACGAAGGACACCCGCCATGCGCCGCGCCCTGATTGTCGTAGACGTGCAGAACGACTTCTGCGAGGGGGGCAGCCTCGCGGTGGCGGGCGGCGCGGACGTGGCCGCCGCGATCACCGACCTGATCGGCCAGGCCCCCGCCTGCTACCGCCACGTCGTGGCCACCCGCGACCACCACGTCGACCCGGGCGGCCACTTCTCCGCCGCGCCCGACTACGTGGACTCCTGGCCGCCGCACTGCGTCGCCGGGACCGAGGGCGTGGGCTTCCACCCGAACTTCGCGCCCGCGGTCGCCTCCGGGGCCGTGGACGCCGTCTTCTCCAAGGGCGAGCACTCGGCCGCGTACTCCGGCTTCGAGGGGACCGACGAGAACGGGACGCCGCTGGCGGCGTGGCTGCGCGAGCGGCAGGTGCGGGAGGTGGACGTCGTGGGCATCGCCACGGACCACTGCGTGCGGGCCACCGCGCTCGACGCGGTGCGCGAGGGGTTCCGTACGCACGTCCTGCTGGACCTCACGGCGGGTGTCGCGGGGGCGACGGTGGAGCGGGCCCTGGCGGAGATGCGGGCGGCCGGGGTCGAGCTGACGGGCAAGCCGGTCCTGTAGCGGGCCCGCGCGGGGCGCCCCAGTCCCGCCCCTTTCCCGAAACCATGGGCTGCCGCCCCTGGACCCCGCCTTATCGCGCTCCGCGCTCGTCCTCAAACGCCGGACGGGCTGAAACGCGGCCATCTCAGCCCGTCCGGCGATTGAGGACGAGGCCGAAGGCCGATTCACCCCGCCCAGGCGCCCCCGCCAGCAACGCCCTGATCGGGTGCCACAGCTCCTCCCCGTCCCGGGCGGGGGCCGTGCGCCATATGAGGCCGTCGGGGTGGTGGAGGACCGCCGTGACCTCGTCCGGCGTCGGCGGCTCCGCGTTGCCCCGCAGGTACACCGCCCGCAACCCGAGGTTCCTGAGCCGCGTCAGCGCCCGCGCCCGGTTCACGGCGTGCACCAGCACCCGCACCCGGGTGCCGCCCGCTCCCGGGCCGGGCCGGGGCAGGGTCAGCGCCACCACCACGCTGCCGGTCGGCAGCTTGCAGAAGCCTCCTGCGGCCATGCCGTGTCACTCCCCCGTGAGACGTCGTGTCAATAAGGAATCCACAAGACGCACTCAAACACGAACGGCCGCCGCCCGCTAGGGGGCGACGGCCGTCCGATCAGACTTACCCCTCTGACCTGGGGAAACGCGGTACTACTTCACGGAGGGGCCCACCTGGACCGTGATCGAGGAGCCGTCCTTCGGCTGCTTGACGATCTTGATCTTGGTGTTGGTGTCAGTGACCTTCACGCTGCCCGTGGGGTTCTCCGGGTACCAGTAGGTGCCCTTGTGGTCGTCGAAGACCGGGACCCCGGCGCGCGACTTCAGCTTGAGCGGGACGTCCGCGTTGTGGAGCGTGAACGAGTCCGTGCGGTACTTCGAGAACGGCGCGTCGTACGGCTGGATCTTGTTCCGCAGCAGCGTGCCGTCCTTCCACTTCAGCGGCTTGGCGTGCGCGTCCACCGGCAGGATCAGGCCCTGGCCGTGGTGCTTGCTGACGTTGTTGTCCTTCTGGGAGGTGTCCCACTGCCAGATCAGCAGACCGGTCTGGTAGGGGTAGTGCTCCACCCAGTCGGGGCGGGTCGTGGAGAAGCCGAAGTTGTACGGGCCCGCCTTGAGGGTCTTGTCGTACGACACGTACTGCCGGTTCTCGGCGATGTAGTACTGCTCGTACTTCTTCGTGAAGGACTCGCCGATGCGCGAGAAGCCCTTCACCTTCCAGCCGTTGTCGCCGCTCTCGGCGCCGTCGGTGAACAGCTTGGCGCCGTCCGCGGTCAGCGTGATGCGGTCGGCGGTGAAGCCCTTGAGCGAGGTGCCGCCGTCCGTGGCGTAGCGGAAGCGGACGTCGATCTTCTTGCCCGCGTAGGCGTCGAGCGGGTAGACGAGCTTCTGGTACTTCGCCGAGGAACCGGTCAGGGCGGGCTTGTCGCCGCCGTCACGGGTGATCGGCTTGCCGTCGGCGGTGCCGTCGACGGGCGTGAAGGAGGCGCCGCCGTCCGTGGAGACCTCGGCGTAGAGGTAGTCGTAGTTGCGCTCGATGTCCCACCAGCCGTCGAGGGACAGCTCCGCCTTGGACTTGCCGGTCAGGTCGACGGACCGGGTCAGGGTGTTCCTGAGGTCGTCGTCCTGGCCGCTCCACCACTGCTTGGCGCCCTCGGTGGGCTTCACGACGGTCGTGGTGACCGACTTCTTCGGCAGGGTGACGAGCAGCGCCTGCTTGTTGCGGGTGTTGTACTCGGACACGCCCAGCTTGTGCGTGGACTTCGTCGCGGCCTTCGCCTTGGCGTAGTTCAGCCAGCCGAGCTGGAACTTGTCCCAGGAGGTCATGTCGCCGGGCAGGTCGCCGATGGCGTTCTTGGCGGTGCCGAGCCAGGAGCCGGCCGACATCAGGGACCAGAAGCCGACCGAGTTCTCCCCGGCCGCGCCCGCGCCGCTGGTGTCGTACAGGTCCGGCAGGCCGAGGTCATGGCCGTACTCGTGGGCGAAGACGCCGAGGCCGCCGTTCTCCGGCTGCATCGTGTAGTCGCCGACCCAGATGCCGGATTTGCCGATCTGGGTGCCACCCGCCTTGTTCTTCGCCGGGCCGGTCCTGCCCGCGTCGTCGCCGTAGGCGTACCAGCGGTGCGCCCACAGGGCGTTGGGGCCCTCGGCGCCGCCGCCCGCGGACTCGTCCTCACCGGCGTGGACGATCTGGAAGTGGTCGATGTAGCCGTCGGACTCGTTGAAGTTGCCGTCGTTGTCGAAGTCGTAGCGGTCCCACTTGTCATACTTCGCGAGGTCCGCCTTGATCTGGGCGTCCGTGCGGCCCTTGGCCTTCTGGTCCTTGACCCAGGCGGTGACGCCGTCGCGCACCGCGTCCCAGACGTTGGCGCAGTTGGAGTCGCCGCAGTAGTTCGAGCCGTAACGGGCCTCGTTGTAGTCGACCTTGACCCAGTCGGAGACCGTGCCGTCGACCGAGTAGCGCCCGGAGGAGGTCTTCTCGTAGTACGTCTTCAGCGAGTGCTTGGTCCTGCCCTTGCTGTCCTTGCCCTCGCCGAAGTACAGGTCCTGGAAGTGCTTGCGGTTGTAATCGGCCTGCCAGGCCGTGCTGTTGTCCTTCGCACGGTCCGGCTTGGCTATCTTGTTGTGCAGCGGGCCGGGCGTGCCGCCGTACTTCTTGACCGGCGGCTGGGGGCCCTCGGGCCCGTCGGGGTCGTACAGGGTGGTGTCGTCCACCTTGTCCCCGAACTCCACCAGGATCGTGAAGATCTTGTCGGTCTTCTCCCGGCCGAGCTCGACGTACTTCTTGTCGTCGAGCTTGACGACGTTGGACCCGTCGCGCTTCTGGACCTCGGCCTCGCCGGAGACGACCTGTTCCAGGGCCGCCTTGCGCTGCTGGGCCTGCTGCTTGCTGAAGGGGCCGTCCAGGTCGTGGTCGACGTGCGTCTTGGCGTCCGCCGGATCGCGGCGGTCAACGGCCTGCCCGTTCTTGGCCGAGGGCGCCTTCGCGCCGTCGTCGGCGACCGCAACGCCGTACGCCGAGAACGTCGCGGTGGCCGCGGCCACCGCCACCGCGGCGGCCGCGGCACGGAACGTCCGTCTCTTGACTCTCACTTGATGGTTTCCTCCCCCGCGCCCGCCGCGGACCGGAGGGGTGCCGGTCAAGGAGGTCCGCGCGCGGTAAGCGCGTCCTAAGTGACGACATTCGACCGGAGGGTGAAGAGAAAAGACAGACCTTGACTTGAACAGGCCAAATGCTCTATGCAGACGCGACCGTTCGGCATCCGGACGTGATCGCCATGGGACCGCGGCACGACCGGGCGGCATATTGCATCGTCAACGGGCGCGTGCGACCGTCCAGTTGATGGAATGCATGAATCTATGCGCCCCTCGTGCTCCGGCACCGTGGGTTAGGTCACGCTTACCTTGCGGCCGCCTCGGGCATGGAGGCGAAGAGAGTCAAAAACAGGCTCAATTCGACGGTGTGCACAGACACTGGGCAAGGCTTCCAAGCCGACGCCGCAGGGCACCCTTCGATTCGTATAGGTTCCGCCCGGTTTCACACAACCCCCATAGCGCCTGGACCACCCCCGACAGCCTGGATCACCCCCGCATCCGCTGTCCCGAGGACGGATCACGCCATGTCTCGCCCCATGCCTCGTCCGACCGTCGCACAGCTCTCGTATGGTTCCGCGACCGTCATCTGCTCCACCCTCGCCATGCTCCTGCTCTCGCAGGCCAGCTCACCACCGGGTATCGCGGTCATAGCGCTGGCCGCGCTCGGGCTCGGGCTGCTCGTGGCCTGGACGGTCCCGTGGCCGAAACCGGCCTCGGCACCGCCGGCGAGCGCCACCACCGCCCCGCCCGTCCACACCGAACCCGTCGTCCCCGCACAGCGCAAGGTCGTCGCGCCCGTGCCGGTACGGGACCCCTCCCCCACCCCGGTACGGGAGCCCGCCGGCCCCTGAGGCCGCCGGACACACACCAGAGACCGGCGGGTCCGCGTCCTGTCCCGCGAACCCGCCGGCCGACGGGCGCCCGTGCCCGGGAGCGCGCACGGGCCACTCACGTGCGCCGCGCGCCTCACCTCACACCGCTCACGGCCCCCACAGGTCACCCGGGCACGCTGACCACCACGGTCTTGGCCGCTTTGTCGTGCAGACCCTGTTTGTACGGCTTGTCGAAGAAGCTCCAACCGCCGCTGATGGCCGTCCAGATGCACGCGCAGCAGAAGGCGAACGGCAGCCACAGGACCGCGGCCCGGGCGAGCGCCGCCTGGAGGGTCGGGGTGGCCCCGTCGTTGAGGTTCGCCACCCGCAGGCCGAGCCACTTCTTCCCCAGCGTCTGGCCGGACCGGGAGATGAAGTAACTGTCGTAGGCGATGTACAGCACCGCGGCGAGCAGGGACTGGCCGAACGACTTGCCGTACTCGACGTCGTCCGGGTCGACGTCGTACTCACTTGTGCCGAAGAGCCACGACAGCAGCCAGACGACCACGCCCACGAGGACCATGTCGATGATGCGGGCGAGGACGCGCTTGCCGCTGTCCGCGAGCGGCGGCATCCCGGCGAGGGGGTCCTGTCCGCCGTAGGGGTCCCCGCCGTAGGACCCGCCGCCGTAGGGCGGGGGCGGGGCGCCGCCGCCCGGGGGCGGGGCGGAACCGGCTCCTCCGCCCGGGGGCGGGGCGTCGTAGGGCGATCCGGCGCCGCTCCCCGGCGGGGGCGGCGGCTGCTTCCTGAACGGGTCGTTGTCGTCCGGGTCCGGGCCGGTGGGGTAGGGCGGCGGTTCGGTGCTCATGGGGTGAGTGCACCTCGAAGTAGTAGTCCCCGCATGCGGCGGGCGGCTGTCCGGGTTACCCGGCCTTGCGCGGTGGTGCTCCTGCGTCGGCGTCGCTCCGCGTTACTCTTCCCCGTCGCGCCCCTGACCCACCCCCCGCTTCAGGACGCGACGAAGGTCCTGGCCGCCTTGTCGTGCCAGCACTGCCGCCAGGGCCGGTCGAACAGGCACCAGAGCACCCCGACCACGCCGACCAGCAGGACCCCGGGCACGGCGTACACGAGCCAGCGCCGCAGCGCGGCCCCGAAGGACGGCGGCCCGTGCTCCTCGATGTCCCGCACCTGGACCCCGCACAGCTTCTTGCCGAGCGTGCGGCCCCACCTGGCCGTGGGCAGCGCCTCGTACAGGACGCCGAAGACCAGCAGGACGCCGAGGACGATGCCCAGGTATCCGGCCGTGGTCCCGTCGAGCAGCCACACGGTGACCTTCTCGCCCGACATCTTCGCCGCGTCGATCTTGCTGTCGATGTGGTCGGCGGCCCGCGTGCCGAGCGGCAGCGCGGCCCCGGCGGTGACCGCGGCGAGCACGACGGTGTCGATGAGGCGCGCCGCCAGCCGCTTGCCGAGCCCGGCGGGCCGCGCCGCGGCCCGGTCCTGGACCACCGCCGCGAACGGGTCCGCGGCCACCGGCTTCCACGGTACGACGGGCCCTTCGGCCCCCGCCGCGTCGGGCCGCTGGGCGAGCTGGTGCACCTGCTGGGCCCAGGAGGTGGCACCGCCACCGGCACCGGGGGTGACGACGCCGCCCGGCTGCGGGGCGGCCGGGGGCGCGGGGGCGGGGGCGGGCACGCGGGGTGCGGCGGGGGCGGCCG
>NZ_JASCXL010000109.1:0-31159 GCF_030010595.1 Streptomyces sp. CC224B
CCCCGTACGCCTCCAGCCGTACGCGCCCCCAGCCGCACACCCCCCCCCCACCCCTCAGGGCACCACCCCTCAGCGCGCCCCGCACCCGCGGCGCGCCTCCCGCCGCGCGACCCCCTGCCCCGGCGCACCCCCGACCGCACCACCCCGGCGGCCCGCCCCCGGCGCGGATCCGGGCGGCGCGGCCCCAGGTCGCGGCGGTCCGCGCCGGTCCGTCCGTCACCCGCGACAGTCGGCACCATCCTGAAGGAGAAACACAGATGACAAGGCCCAGCATCCGAGCGTCCGTCCCCGGAGGCGCCCGATGAGGGTGCTGCTGATCGGAGCCAACGGATACCTCGGCCGGTTCGTCGCCGACCGGCTGCTCGCCGACCCCGCGGTGCAGCTCACCGCCCTCGGCCGCGGCGACGACTCCGACGTACGGTTCGACCTCGCCAGCGGCAGCCCCGGGGCGCTCACGCGCTTCCTGGACGCCGTGCACCCGGGCGTCGTCATCAACTGCGCCGGCGCCACCCGCGGCGGCGCCCGCGAGCTGACCCGGCACAACACGGTCGCCGTCGCCACCATCTGCGAGGCCCTGCGCCGCAGCGGCTGCGGCGCCCGCCTGGTGCAGCTCGGCTGCGGCGCCGAGTACGGGCCCAGCCAGCCCGGCTCGTCCACCGCCGAGGACGCCGTGCCCCGGCCCGGCGGACCGTACGGCGTCAGCAAGCTGGCCGCCACCGAACTCGTCCTCGGCTCCGGCCTGGACGCCGTGGTCCTGCGGGTGTTCTCGCCCGCGGGCCCCGGCACCCCCGCCGGCTCGCCGCTCGGCCGCCTCGCCGAGGCCATGCGGCGCGCCATGCAGTCCGGCGACGGCGAGCTGAAGCTCGGCGGCCTCGGCGTGCAGCGCGACTTCATCGACGTACGCGACATCGCGCGGGCCGTGCACGCCGCCTCCCTCTCCGCCGCCCAGGGCGTCGTCAACATCGGCTCCGGGCGCGCGGTGCGGCTGCGCGACGCCGCCGCCGTGCTGGCCCGCGTCGCCGGCTACGGCGGCGCCCTGCACGAACTCGACCAGCCCCCCGGCCGGCCCGTGATCCACCAGCGCGGCGACACCGAGCACGCCGGACCGACGGCGTACCCCTACCCGGACGGCTGCGGGAGCTGGCAGCAGGCCGACGTGCGCACCGCCCGCGACCGGCTCGGCTGGCGGCCCCGCATCAACCTCGAGGAGTCCCTCGCCGACATCTGGATGGAGGCCGCGTGCCGCATCTGACGACCACGGCCCGCGGCGCGGCGAGCACCGACCTGCGCGTCGGCTTCGGCGTCCCCGGCATCGCCCACCCGCTGCTCGCGACCGCCGAGTGGGCCGAACTCGCCCGCCCCGGCGCCCCGTTGCACTGGGTCGTCCTCACCGTCGGCGACGGCCCCGGCGACCGGCCCGACCCGCACTGCCTGGCAGCGGCCGGACGCCTGCGGAACGCGGGCGTCCGGGTCCTCGGCCACCTCGACGTGGCGCACGGCGCCCGCAGCTTCGGCGAGCAGGTCTCCGACGCCCACCGCTACCTGGACTGGTACCTGGTCGACGGCTTCTACCTCGCCCGCTGCCCGCGGGAGCGCACGGCCCTGCCGGAGGTCCGCCGCACCGTCGCCACCCTGCGCGCGCTCCTGGGCGGCGGCCACGTGGTGTTCGGCCACGGCGGCCAGCCCCACCCCGGATACGCCGAGTCCGCCGACCAGTTGGTGACCTTCAGCGGCCCGTGGAGCGACTACCGCTGGTCCCAGGTCGCCGAGTGGACCGCCGCCTACCCGCCCGACCGCTTCTGCCACCTCGTCCACGGGGTGCCGCGCGGCCACCTCGACGAGGCACTGCGCGTGGCCCGCTGGCAGGGCGCGTCGACGATCTACTTCACCGACCGCGCGGGCCCGGACCCCTGGGAGACCCTGCCCGGGTACTGGGACGAGATCGTCTCGCGTGTCGGACCAGGTGTCTCGGAATGAAGAAGGCCGTGGCAGTGTTACGGAGAGAACCACCGTTCCGCATATCCGACCAACGGAGTCCCCGTGTCGCTGCCACCCCTGGTCGAGCCAGCATCCGAGCTCACCGTCGACGAGGTCCGCAGGTACTCCCGCCACCTGATCATCCCGGACGTCGGGATGGACGGGCAGAAGCGGCTGAAGAACGCCAAGGTGCTCTGTGTGGGCGCCGGCGGCCTCGGGTCGCCGGCCCTGATGTACCTCGCGGCGGCGGGCGTCGGCACCCTCGGCATCGTGGAGTTCGACGAGGTCGACGAGTCGAACCTGCAGCGCCAGATCATCCACAGCCAGTCCGACATCGGCCGCTCCAAGGCCGAGTCCGCCCGCGACAGCGTGCTCGGCATCAACCCGTACGTGAACGTGGTCCTGCACGAGGAGCGGCTCGAGGCCGACAACGTGATGGACATCTTCGGCCAGTACGACCTGATCGTCGACGGCACGGACAACTTCGCCACCCGCTACCTGGTCAACGACGCCTGCGTGCTGCTGAACAAGCCGTACGTCTGGGGCTCCATCTACCGCTTCGACGGCCAGGCCTCGGTGTTCTGGTCCGAGCACGGGCCGTGCTACCGCTGCCTGTACCCGGAGCCCCCGCCCCCCGGCATGGTCCCCTCCTGCGCCGAGGGCGGCGTGCTCGGCGTGCTGTGCGCGTCCATCGGCTCCATCCAGGTCAACGAGGCCATCAAGCTCCTCGCGGGCATCGGCGAGCCGCTCGTCGGCCGCCTGATGATCTACGACGCCCTGGAGATGCAGTACCGCCAGGTCAAGGTCCGCAAGGACCCGAACTGCGCGGTCTGCGGCGAGAACCCCACCGTCACCGAACTCATCGACTACGAGGCCTTCTGCGGCGTCGTCTCCGAGGAGGCCCAGGAGGCGGCCGCCGGTTCGACGATCACTCCCAAGCAGCTCAAGGAGTGGATCGACGCCGACGAGAAGATCGAGATCATCGACGTCCGCGAGCCGAACGAGTACGAGATCGTCTCCATCCCGGGCGCCAAGCTGATCCCGAAGAACGAGTTCCTCATGGGCTCCGCCCTGGAGACCCTGCCCCAGGACAAGCGGATCGTCTTGCACTGCAAGACGGGTGTCCGCAGTGCGGAAGTCCTCGCCGTCCTGAAGTCCGCGGGCTTCGCCGACGCCGTGCACGTGGGCGGCGGCGTGATCGGCTGGGTCAACCAGATCGAGCCCGAGAAGCCGGTCTACTGAGCCCGCGCCCCAAGCGCTGGGCCCGGAGCCCCGTCCACCTCGGTGGGCGGGGCTCCGCCGCGTCCGCCGGTGACCTCCGTCGCGTCAGCGCCGACCCGGGCACGCGAGCCGGGCCCCTCAGGACACACGGCCCCCTCAGGACACGCGGGCCGGGCCCCTCAGGGCGCGAGGCCGGTGCCCCGCTCAGGACGCGCAGACCGTGCCGTTCCGGGGGACCTTGCCCTTCAGCAGGTAGCCGTTGACCGCGTCGTCCACGCAGTCGCTGCCGTTGCCGTACGCGCCGTGGCCCTCGCCCTTCCACGTCAGGTGGACGCCGACGCCGTCGCCCAGCTCGTCGGCCATCCTGCGGGCGCCCTCGTAGGGCGTGGCCGGGTCACCGGTGTTGCCGATGACGAGCACCGGGGCGGCGCCGGGGGCGCTCACCTCGGGGGAGGTGTGGAGCCCGGCCACCGGCCAGTCGTGGCACCAGCCCGCCGTGTCCCAGGCCATGAACCCGCCGAACACCGGCGATATCTTCCGGAACTCGGCCAGCCGCGCCTTGGCCTCGGCCGCCGTCGGCCGCTCCTTGTCGTCGCGGCAGGAGATCGCGCGCTGCGAGTGGCTCTGGGTGCTGTACCTCCCCGACGCGTCCCGCTCGTTGTACGCGTCGGCCAGCTCCAGGAGCGCCGAGCCGTCGCCCTTCTCGGCCTCCTCCAGGGCGTTCGTCAGCACCGGCCAGGTCTGCTTGCTGTACAGCGCGACCGTGATGCCCGTCGTCGCCAGCGCCTCGGTGAGCTCGCGCCCCTCCGAGGACGTCCGCAGCGGCTTCGCGTCGACGCGGCGCAGCAGGTCCACGATCTTCCGCGTGCCCGCCTCCGGGTCCTCGCCGGAGGACTTCAGGTAGTTCTCCAGGGCCCGCTGGAAGCCCCGCGCCTGGTTCTTCGCGTGGCCCACCGCGCCCGCCGACGGGTCGACGACCGCGTCCAGGGTCAGGCGGCCCACCTTCTCGGGGAACAAGTGGGCGTACGTGCCGCCCAGTTCGGTGCCGTACGAGATGCCCAGGTAGTGCAGCTTGTCGTCGCCGAGGACCTGGCGCATCACGTCCATGTCGCGGGCCGCGTCCGCCGTCGAGACGTGCGGCAGCAGGCGCCCGGCGGCCCGCGCGCAGCCCGCGCCGAAGGCCTTGGCGTCGGCGAAGTACGCCTTCTCCTCGGCCGGGGTGTCCGGCGTGGGGTCGGTCCTCTCCGCGGCCTGGGTCGCCTTGTCGCTGCGGCAGCGCACCCCCTCGCTGGCGGCGACGCCCCGCGGGTCGAAGCTCACCAGGTCGTACCGCTCGCGCAGGTCGTCGTACGAGTGGGAGAGCGCGGGCAGCATGGAGACGCCCGAGCCGCCCGGGCCGCCGAAGTTGAACAGCAGCGACCCGATGCGGTCGCCCGGCTTCTTCGCGGTGGACGTGGCCCGGATCAGGGCGAGCCCGATCGTCTCGCCGTCCGGCTCGTCGTAGTCCAGCGGGACCTTGAGGGTGGCGCACTGCCACTCCGCGCCCGGCGCGCCCTTGCCGCCGGTGGCCTCGCAGCGCCCCCAGTCGAGCTTCTGCGCGACGACGGACGCGGGCAGCGTGGACGACGGGTCCGGCCGCGGCTCCGGGTCGGCGCCCCGCGCCGCCGGGGGCTTGCCGTCCGCCGTGCCGCCGCCCTTGTCGCCCTTGTCGTCGGATGATCCGCTGCAGCCCGCGGCCAGCGCGGCCACCAGGGCCGCCGCCGTGGCCAGCGCCGCCGGCCGTACGAAACGCGGCATACGCTTCCCCCCTCGAAAGACCGTCCGGCCATACTAGGCGGGCCCTCTGACAGCCCCGCCCGGCCCTAGGCGCAGACGGTCCCCGCCCGCGGCACCGTCCCGTCGAGCAGATAGCCGTCCACGGCCTGGCGCACACAGGCGTTCCCGCTGTCGTACGCCCCGTGCCCCTGCCCCTTGTACGTCACCTCGACCCCCACGCCCTTGCCCAGGGACGCGGCCATCTTGCGGGCGCCCTCGTACGGCGTGGCCGGGTCGCCGGTGTTGCCGATGACGAGGACGGGGGCCGCGCCGGCGGCGCCGACGTCCGGGTGGTCGGCCGCGCCCGGCACCGGCCAGCCGGAGCAGCCGAGCAGGCCCCACGCCAGGTAGTCGCCGAACAGCGGCGACGCGGCCCGGAACCGCTCCAGGCGCGCCTCCACGTCCGCGGTCGTGTACCGGGGCTTGTCGTCGGCGCAGTTGATCGCGACGTTCGCGGCCGACAGGTTGCTGTACGAGCCGTTCTCGTCGCGCCCGTTCATCGCGTCGGACAGGAGCATCAGGATCCTGCCGTCGCCGTCGTAGGCCTCCTGGAGGCCTTCGGTGAGGTAGGGCCAGAAGTCCTGGGAGTACAGCGCCTGCACGATGCCGTTGGTGGCCGCGGTCTGGGTCAGCTCGCGCGGCGGCAGCCCGGGCAGCGGCTCGGCGTCGAGGTCCTTCAGGAGCTTCGCGATCCGGCCCTTGACGTCGTCCGCGGTGTCGCCGAGGGGGCAGTCGTCGTCCGGGGCGGCCTGGGAGACGCAGTGCTCCGCGAAGTTGTCCAGGGCGAGCTGGAAGCCCTTGGCCTGGCCCAGGGAGCCCTGTTCGGGGGTCTCGGTGGGGTCGACGACCGCGTCGAAGACGGCGCGGCCCACGTGCTCGGGGAACAGGTGCGCGTAGACGCCGCCGAGTTCGGTGCCGTACGAGATGCCGAAGTAGTGCAGCTTGTCGTCGCCGAGCACCCGCCGCATCAGGTCCATGTCGCGCGCCACGTCGGTGGTGCGCACGTGGGGGAGCACTGTGCCGGAGTTCTTCTCGCACGCCTCGTTGAAGCTCTTCACGTTGCCGACGAACGTTCCGCGCTCCGCCGCGTCGTCGGGCGTCGCGTCCTGCTGGAAGTACGCGTCGAGCCGCCGGTCGTCCATGCACCGCACCCCGGCGCTGCGGCCGACGCCGCGCGGGTCGAAGCTGACCAGGTCGTATCGGGTGCGCAGCTTCGCGTAGTCCCCGCCGAACGCGGGCAGCGAGGTGACGCCCGAGCCGCCGGGGCCGCCGAAGTTGAACACCAGGGAGCCGATGCGCCGGTCCTTCGACCCGTCGGCCCGCGCGCGGATGAGGGCGATGTCGATCGTGTCGCCCCCGGGCTCGTCCCAGTCGAGCGGGGCCTTCATGGTGGCGCACTGCCACGCCGTCCCGCCGGGCAGCGGTGACGGGGCCCCGCCGCCGCCCTCGGCCGCCGACGGCGCCGGGCAGTCCTTCCAGCGCAGCCGCTGATCGGCCGACGCCCGGCCCGAGCCGCCGTCGTCCCCGTCACCGCAGGCCGCGAGCGCGGCGGAGAGCAGGACGGCGGTGGCGGCCAGGGCCCTGGCGCGCGGCGGGAGCTTGGGCATGGCTCCATCCTGCGGGGGAGCGCCGGGGGCCGCTCGGGGCGCGAGCCGTGCGGGTGACCCGGGCCGCGGGCCCGGGAGGGGCCCTACAGCAGTCCCTTGCGCGTCAGGTGGTTGAAGAACAGCCACCCTGGGAGCACCGGCAGCCACAGGGTCAGCAGCCGGTACAGCAGCACCGCGGGCGCCGCCACGTCCTTCGGTACGCCCACCGCGATCAGGCCGACCGTGAGGGTCGCCTCGACCGCGCCGATGCCGCCCGGCGTGGGCGCGGCGGAGCCGAGGGCGTTGCCCGCGAGGAACACCACCGCGACGCTGGCCAGGCTCAGCGTGCCCATCTCCTCGCTGGCGAACGCCCGTACGGACGCGTCCAGGCACAGTACGAAGAAGAACGTCAGGAGCAGCATGCCGCCGATGCCGGTGAGCAGCTTCTGCGGGCGCTGGAGCACGTCCAGCATGCGCGGCACGACACCCGCGAACAGCGACCGCACGCGCGCGACGACGATCTTCCGCAGGAACGGGATGGCGGTGACGACGAGCACGAGCACCGCCACCGACAACAGGCCCGCGATGACCGTGCGCGACGGCGTCAGCGACGGCGTCTTCTCGGTGCCCGTGAGGTAGCCGAAGACCAGCAGCAGCAGCACGTGCGAGCCGAGCCCGAACAGCTGCGAGGCGCCGACGCTCGCCACCGCGAGCCCCGAGCGCACCCCGGACCGCTGCAGGAACCGCGTGTTCAGCGCGACACCGCCGACCGCGGCGGGCGCCACGATCTTCACGAACGACCCCGCGACCTGCGCCGACACCGTCCGCAGGAACGGCACACGCTCGGGCACGAAGCCCAGCAGGCTCATCGCCGCGGCGAAGTAGCTCAGCGCGGAGAACGCCACCGCCGCGACGACCCAGCCCCACTCGGCCTCGTCGATGATCGTGCCGAAGTCGACGTGGGTGAGCTGCGAGAGCAGGAAGTACGCGCCGAGGGCACCGGCGATGAAGCTGATCAGCGTGCGCGGCCTGATCCGCTCCAACTGGGCCGGCTCCACGGGGGCCGTCGGCCGGATCAGCAGCACCTGGTGGCGGATCTGCGTGAGCAGGTCCTCCTCGCGGGCCTGCTCCATGGCCACGTCTATGGCCTGCTTCTCGGCCTGCTTCTCCGCACGCCCGGCCTTGCGCGCCGCCACGTCCCCGGACCGGGGCCCGGCGGCGTCGGTGGCGGCCTGGGGCTCGGCCGCGTCCATGGCCGCCGTGTCCGCGACCGCCTCGCGTTCGGTCGTTTCCGTGGCGGTCGCGTCCGTGGTCGCCGTTTCCATGGCCGCTGCGTCCGTGGCTGCCGTTTCCCTGGCGGCCGTGTCCCGGGCGGCCGCGGCCGCCTCCTCCTCGCCGCGTGCCGCCTTCGCCCTCCGGGACGCCTCCAGGACCGCCTCACGCTCCCGCTGGGCGCGCTCACGGGCCCGCTTGCGCAGCGTCGCGCGCGTGGCACGGGTCAGCGCGATCGGCTGGAGCAGCGGCAGGCAGTCGGCCACGGCGTCGGGCCCGAGCACGTCGACCGCCGTGGCGACCGCGCGCTGCGCGCCCACCCGCAGGCCGACCGCGGTCAGCAACTGGGCGATGTCCATCCGCAGGACCAGGTCACCGGCCGCGATCTCGCCGCCGCGCAGATCCGTGAGGATCACCCTGCCGGAACGATCCACCAGGACGGCGTCCCCGGCGAGCCTGCGGTGCGCGATGCGCCGCGACTGCAGCGCCCGCACCTGCCGCCAGGTCTCCCGCAGCAGCTCGTCGGTGAGGGCCTCGTCGGGCAGCGAGTCCAGGGACCGCCCGCCCGTGTGCTCGTAGACGAGGATCACCGCGTCCGGGCCGAGCTCCGAGGTGGCGATCAGCTTCGGCGCGTTGGCGCCCGCCGCGATCGCCGCGTACGCGAGCAGGGCCTCCTGCTCCAGCGCCTGGCGCAGGGACTGCAGGCTGCGCCGGGTGGTGATGCCGCGCAGCGTCAGACGGCGCCAGACCCGGTAGAAGAAGCCCTGCGCCTGCTGCTCGCGGTCGATGACCGTGACGTCGAGGGGCGGGCCGTCCTCCAGGGTGACGAAGTAGCGGCGGCCGCGGTCGGCGGCCTGGTCCGAGCTGTCCCCGGCGTCCTCGCGGGCGGCGCTCACCGGGCGGAACCCGACGTGCCGCAGACCCGCGAGCAGCGTCTGACCGGTGGGCTGCACGTTCGGCGAACCGACCGCGTACAGCGTCCCGTACGCCACGCTCCAGCCGATCAGGACCGTCAGGATGATCGAGAACGGCGTCGTGTTGCCCGACACCAGCATCGTGAACGCCTCGAGCAGCAGCACCACGAGCAGCACGACGCGCCACCGCGGCCGGCGCGCCATGCCGACGGCCGTCATGTACGCGATGACCGGCGCGAGGTAGCCGTGCACCGGGTCGGTCAGCGCGTGCACGTCACCGGGCGACGGCTGGGTGAGGGCGTCCTGGATGGAGTCGGGGGCACCCCTGGCCACCCACAGGTCGGTGGCCAGGGTCACGCCGTGCGCGAGGACGGCCGCGAGCACGCCGTCGGCGATCCGCAGCCCGTCCCGTTTGATCAGGCGCTCGATCGCGAACGCCACCGGCACGAGCAGCACACCGATGCTCGCGGTCAGGCCCGCCAGCTTCATCAGCAGGTCCGGCGGCTCGCCGGTGCCCGCGTTGATGTCCTGCTCCAGGCCCGACGTCGTGCCGTGCGCGAACGCGGAGATCGCGAGCACCACGGCGATCGCCAGGATGCCGACGAGCAGCCGCATCAGGTCGGAGGGGCGGTGCACGCGCGCGGGGAGCAGGGGCTCGTCGCCCTCCACGCGCTCGTTGTAGGCGTCCTCGTCACCGCAGTCGGCGTGGTCGTGGTCGCCGTGGGCGGAGGCGAGGACAGGGGGAGCGACCAAGGGGGTTTCCGGGGCCGGGCCCCGGTCCTGGCCGGACGCCGGGGCGGGGGCCCGCCCGGGGGCCCCGGCGGAGGCCGCGTCCTGGCCGGGGTCCGAGGCCGGGGCGGGGCCCGTCGCCGGGGCCGCGTCCTTGCTGGGGGCGTCCGCGGAGGGGGGCTGTCCTTCGGCCGCGTCCGGCCGGGGCGGCTGCTCTCCGTGGGGTCTCAGGGCCGACTCACCCGAGTCGCGGCGTGACGCGCCCGCAGAGGTGCCAGCCGTGTTGTCGGAATGCACGCTCTGCTGCTCCGTCGCCTCTTCTTGATCTCGTATCACCTGTCACCGCCCGCACGATGGTGGCATGCCCCGCCGACAACGAGGGGCATCAGGGGGCAATACGGGGGCGTGAAAGAGCCATGGTGTGCCGCTTCGGGCGGTTTTGTGCGGCGCCTCGGGCGCTCCGTCGTCACCCGGTCACGGTGTCGGTGCCATGCGGCAAGATGGTCCGGATGAGCGAGGAGAGCCGAGCGGTACCGGAGCTGCCGGAGTACGCGGAGCGCGTCCTGGACCTGGCGGAGACGATCCCTCCGGGCCGGGTCATGACCTACGGAGACGTCGCCGAGTGGCTGGAGGAGGGCGGCCCCCGGCAGGTCGGCCGGGTCATGTCCCTCTACGGCGGCGGGGTCCCGTGGTGGCGCGTGGTCCGCGCCGACGGCGTCCTGCTCCCCGGCCACGAACTGCGGGCCCTGGAGGCGTACCGCGCCGAGGGCACCCCCCTGAGAGAGGCGGGCCGGACCGCCGAGGGGCACGTGCCACGGCTCGACATGCGGCGGGCCCGCTGGGACGGCGGGGTGACCGCCCCCGGCGGCGGGGCAGCCGTCCCCGAGCGCCGGACGGGCGACCTGGAGGGGCGGACGGGCGACCTGGAGGGATGGGATGCCGCTCCTGAGGGCCGCATACGCGACCGAGAAGGGCCGATGAGCGACCGAGAAGGGCGGGAGACCGCTCCTGACGGCGGCGGCCGGGCGTCCGGCCCTCACCGGGGCGGCCGGGCGAGCGGCCCCGACGGCGGGGTGCGCGGCCCCGACGGCGGGGCGAGCTGCCGCGGCGGGCAGCCGCGGGCTCCGGAGGCTCACATCTGACAGCCTCCGGCACGCGGGCGCCCGACGGTGGGCCGGTGGCCCGTACGGGGGAAGCCCCACGCCCCACGCACCCGCTGGCGTAGCGTCGACAGCACGCATGCACCCTCATCTCGTAGCTGTCCCGCAGCCACTCCTCGATCAGCACACCCACCAGGACCGGCGACCCACGTGAGCTCCACTTCCTCCGCCCGGCACGCACGGCACGCCAGGCACCTGTCGTACCAGCAGGTACGACAGGGGGCCTCGGGTGCCTACCGGCTGGTGCGTACCCCGCCGATCCCCGCGGACCCCCCTGACCTGGACGCACGACAGCGCGCCGTGGTTGACCACGACGGCGGCCCGCTGCTCGTCCTCGCAGGTCCGGGCACCGGCAAGACCACCACCCTGGTCGAGTCGGTCGCCGCGCGCGTCGCCAAGGGCACCGACCCCGAGCGCGTCCTGGTCCTCACGTTCAGCCGCAAGGCGGCCGTGGAGCTGCGCGACCGGATGGCCCACCGCCTCGGCGCCGCCGACGCCCCGCAGGCCACCACCTTCCACTCCTTCTGCTACGCCCTGGTCCGCGCCCACCAGGACGCCGACCTGTTCGTCGAGCCGCTGCGGCTGCTCTCCGGGCCCGAGCAGGACGTCGCCGTACGGGAACTGCTCGCCGGCCAGCTCGACCTCGGCAGGGAGGGCCTCGCCCGCGTCCGCTGGCCGGACGAGCTGCGCGCCTGCCTCACCACCCGCGGCTTCGCCGACGAGGTGCGCGCCGTCCTGGCCCGCAGCCGCGAGCTGGGCCTCGACCCGGCCGCCCTGGACGCCTTCGCGCGCCGCACCGGCCGCCCGGACTGGCGCGCGGCGGCCGCGTTCCTCGCCGAGTACCTCGACGTCCTCGACCTCCAGGGCGTACTGGACTACGCCGAGCTGGTGCACCGCGCGGTGCTGCTCGCCCAGCGCCCCGAGGTCGCGCGGGCCCTGGCCGCGCAGTACGACGCCGTGTACGTGGACGAGTACCAGGACACCGACCCCTCCCAGGTGCGCCTCCTGGGCGCCCTCGCGGGCGGCGGGCGCGACCTCGTCGCCTTCGGCGACCCCGACCAGTCCATCTACGCCTTCCGCGGCGCCGACGTGAACGGCATCCTCCGGTTCCCGTCCGACTTCCCGCGCGCGGACGGCACCCCCGCACCGGTCGAGGTCCTGACCACCTCCCGCCGCTCCGGCGCCCGCCTCCTGGCCGCCACCCGCCTCCTCACCCGGCGCATGCCGCTCACCCGCCTCCCCGCCGAGAAGGTGCGCGCCCACCGGGACCTCGCCGCCGTCACGGACGGCGGACGCGTCGACGTCCTGACGTTCCCCACGGCGGGTACGGAGATCGACAACATCGCGGACGTCCTGCGCCGCGCCCACCTGGAGGACGGCGTCCCCTGGAGCGAGATGGCCGTACTCGTCCGCGCCGGCACCCGCACCATCCCCGCCTTCCGCCGCGCCCTCACCGCCGCCGGCGTCCCCCTGGACATAGACGGCGACGACATCCCCCTGCGCCACGAGCCGGCGTTGACGGCCCTCCTGACGGCCCTGCGCGCGGTGGCCACGGCGGAGCTGGGGGAGACGGACGCCGCGGGGCTGTCGCCCTCGGAGGGGGAGGAGGCTGATTCCGAAGCGGCGTCCCTGGAGGGGGACGTTCTCGTCTCGTCGGCCTCGGAGGGTGACGTTTCCGAACCGGGGTCCCTGGGGGGTGACGTTTCCGAACCGGCGTCCTTGGAGGGTGACGTTTCCGAACCGGTGTCCCTGGGGGGTGAGGTCTCCGAACCGGTGTCCCTGGAGGGAAGCGATTCCGAAGCGGCGCCTTTGGAGGGCACGGAAGCGGGCACGGGCACCGAAGCCGGCACCGACGCCGGCACGGAAGCGGACACGGGCGCAGGAGCGGGCGCGGTCGGCTCCTGGCTCGACACCGAGACCGCCCTCACCCTGCTCACCTCCCCCCTCGCGGGGATGGACGCCGCGGACCTCCGCCGCCTCGGCCGCGCCCTGCGCGAGGAGGAGCGCGCCGCGGGCAACCCCCTGCCGCCGCCCTCCGACGTCCTCCTCGCCCGCGCGCTGGCCGAGCCGGAGCGGCTGGTCGCGCACGACCCCTCGTACGCGAAGGGCGCCCAGCGGCTGGGCGAGCTCCTGGCCCGGGCACGGGCCCGGCTCGCGGGCGGCGGCACGGCCGAACAGGCGCTGTGGGAGCTGTGGGACGGCACCCCCTGGCCCCGGCGCCTGGAGCGCGCCGCGCGGCGCGGAGGCGCGGCGGGCCGCAACGCCGACCGCGACCTGGACGCGGTGTGCGCCCTGTTCGCCACCGCCGCGCGCGCGGAGGAGCGCACCGGCGGCCGTGGCGCCCTGAACTTCCTGGAGGAGATCGAGGCCCAGGACATCGCCGCCGACACGCTCACGCGCCGCCCCGTGCGCCCCGACGCCGTACGCCTCATGACGGCCCACCGCTCCAAGGGCCTCCAGTGGCGGCTCGTCGTCGTCGCGGGCGTCCAGGAAGGCCTCTGGCCCGACCTGCGCCGCCGCGGCTCCCTCCTGGAGGCCGACCGCATCGGACGCGACGGCATCGCCGAACCCCTCACCCCGGGAGCGCTGCTCTCCGAGGAGCGCCGGTTGTTCTACGTGGCCGCCACGCGCGCGCGGGAACGCCTCGTCGTCACCGCCGTCAAGGCACCCGCCGACGACGGCGACCAGCCGTCCCGCTTCCTCACCGAACTCGGCGTCGAGCCGAAGGACGTGACGGGCCGCCCGCGCCGCCCGCTGTCCGTCGCCGCGCTCGTCGCGGAGCTGCGCGCCACGACCGTCGACCCGGGCGCCTCCGACGCCCTGCGCGAGGCCGCGGCCCAGCGCCTGGCCCGCCTCGCCGCACTCGGCGACACCGACGGGCGGCCCCTCGTACCGTCCGCGCACCCCTCCCGGTGGTGGGGCATGTTCGAGCCGACGGCGAGCACGGTGCCCGTCAGGGACCGCGACAAGCCGGTCGTCCTCTCCGGCAGCGCCCTGGACCAGCTCGCCAACACCTGTGCCCTGCAGTGGTTCCTGGGCCGCGAGGTGAAGGCGGACGCGCCCGCCACCGCCGCCCAGGGCTTCGGCAACGTGGTGCACGTCCTGGCCGACGAGGTCGCCTCCGGGCGCACGCCCGCCGACCTCGACGTCCTCATGGAGCGCCTCGAATCGGTGTGGGACGCCCTCGCCTTCGACGCGCCCTGGAAGTCGGAGCAGGAGAAGGAGCACGCGCGCGTGGCGCTCGAACGCTTCCTCCAGTGGCACGTCAGCGGCGCCCACGCGGGCCGCACCCCCCTCGCGGGCGAGCACGACTTCGACGTCACCCTGGAAGCGGGCCCCTACGAGGTGCGCGTACGTGGCTCCATGGACCGTGTCGAACGGGACGCCGACGGCCGCGCCTACGTGGTCGACTTCAAGACCGGTAAGCAGGTCCCCAGCGCCGCCGAGGTCGCCCGCCACCCACAGCTCGCCGTCTACCAGCTCGCCGTGCGCGAGGGCGCGGCCGACGCCCTCTTCGACGGCGCCCGCCCGGAGGCGGGCGGCGCGGAACTGGTGCACCTGCGCCAGGGCGCCGCCAAGAAGGACGGCGGCGACGCCCTGCCCAAGGTGCAGTCGCAGGCGCCCCTGGGGAACGGGAACGGCACGGACAGCAGCGGCGAGGACGGCGCCAACGGCGGGGACGGCACCGAGGGCGACGGTGGCGGCGGCAACGGCGACGGCAACGGTGGCGGCGACTGGATCGGTGGCCTGCTGGCCACGGCCGCCGGCAAGGTCCTCGACGAGCGCTTCACCCCCACCACGGGCCAGCACTGCAACCACTGCGCCTTCCGCGCCTCCTGCAGCGCCCTCCCCGAAGGCCGCCACGTCGTGGAGTGACCCCGTACCCCACCGGCCCTGCCAGTACGTGGCCGACGTCACGTTCCACCACCCGCGCCCACGGCAGCCGCAGGGGCCATCTAAGGTCTCCGTCAAGCCGCGCCGTGTACGCGGCGCCCGGTGCGTCCCGCACCTTTCGAACGTGCACCGTCCTGAGGAGACCCCCACATGGCAGCCAACCGTAAGCTCCTGGCAGCGGCAGCCGTCTGCGCCGCCGCCGTCATCGGCGTCACGGGCTGCAGCAGCGACAGCGGCGACAAGGACCCCTTCGAGGGCATGAGCGCCGACAAGATCGCCAAGAAGGCGTCGACGGCCTCCCGGGACGCCGGCTCCTTCACGATGCTGAGCCGGACCACCCAGGACGGCCAGGAGATCACCGGCAAGTTCTCCGTCCTGGAGAGCGGCGACTGCAAGGCCACGATCGAATCGCCCAAGACCGGCCACTCCGAGCTCCTCACCATCGGCAAGACCTCCTACATCAAGGGCGACGAGACGTTCTGGAAGGCCACCGGTCCCGGCGTCGCCGGACGCGTCAAGGGGCGCTGGGTGAAGTCGCCCGCCAAGGGGGACAGCGCCTGCGACCTGGGCGGCCGCAAGATGTTCGAGGGCAAGAAGCTCAAGGGCCTGGAGCGCGGGAAGGACGCCGAGGTCGACGGGCAGAAGACCGCCGTCCTGGTGAGGAAGAAGGGCGACGAGACCACCACCTTCTACGTCGCCCTGGAGGGCAAGCCGTACTTCCTGAAGGTCACCAACGACGGTGACTCCAAGGGCACGGCGACCTTCCGCGACTTCGACAAGCCCATCGACGTCAAGGCACCGCCGTCCGGCGAGGTCGTCGACGAGAAGGAGCTGGCGGGCCGCTGAGCCGCCCCGCCGCCCCGGGTCTCGCCCCCGGGCCTCCTGGGGGCTTGGGCCACACCCTGGGGCCTGGGCCACGCCCTGGAGCTGCCCAGGGCTCTTGGGTCACACCTGGGACTGTCCGGGCGCGCCGGGCGGCCCCGCTGCCGGCCCGGCTTCCGCGTGAAGGGCCCCGCCGCTGCTCGACACCTTCCGCCGCTCGACACCGCCCCTGAGCAGCACCTCCCACTGCTCGGACCCTTCCGGCGAGCCGCCCTTCCAGTGGCCCCCCTTTCGGGCGAGCCGCGCCTCCCGCCGAGCTCTGCCCGTGCCGAGCCGCCCCTCCCGCGACGGCGGCCCCTGACGACCGGATCCGCCCCGTTTGTCAGTGGCCGCCGCTAGCCTCTCTGACGTGTCTTCCCGCATCACCGATCCCGACGAGCTCAAGGAGCTCCTCGGCATCCCGTTCACCCCGGAGCAGACGGCCTGCATCACGGCGCCGCCCGCCCCGCAGGTCATCGTGGCCGGAGCCGGATCGGGCAAGACGACGGTGATGGCCGCGCGTGTGGTGTGGCTGGTCGGCACCGGCCAGGTCGCCCCCGAGCAGGTCCTCGGCCTGACCTTCACCAACAAGGCGGCGGGCGAGCTCGCCGACCGCGTCCGCCAGGCCCTGGTCAAGGCGGGCGTGACCGACCCCGACGCCGCCGACCCCGACGCCACCCCGGGCGAGCCGGTCATCTCCACGTACCACGCCTTCGCCGGCCGCCTGCTCACCGACCACGGCCTGCGCATCGGCCTGGAGCCCACCTCCCGGCTGCTCGCCGACGCCACCCGCTTCCAGCTCGCCGCACGCGTCCTGCGCGAGGCCCCCGGACCGTACCCGGCGCTGACCCGCTCCTTCCCCGACCTCGTCAGCGACCTCCTCGCCCTCGACAGCGAGCTGGCCGAGCACCTCGTGGACCCCGCGGCGCTCCGCGCGTACGACACGGAGCTCCTCGGCACCCTCGCGGGCGCCAAGCTCACCAACGCCGACCTGCGCAAGGTCCCCGAGACGGCCGCCGCCCGCATCGAGCTCACCGGCCTCGTCGAGCGGTACCGACAGGCCAAGCGCGCCCGCGACCTGCTCGACTTCGGCGACCAGATCGCCCACTCCGCGACCCTCGCCCGCACCCGCGCCGACGTCGGCGCGATCCTCCGCGACGAGTTCCGCGTCGTCCTCCTCGACGAGTACCAGGACACCTCCGTCGCCCAGCGCGTCCTCCTGGCCGGCCTGTTCGGCGGCGGCACCGGCCACCCCGTCACCGCCGTCGGCGACCCCTGCCAGGCCATCTACGGCTGGCGCGGCGCCTCCGTCGCCAACCTCGACGACTTCCCGCACCACTTCGCCCACGCCGACGGCCGCCCCGCCACCCGCCAGGCGCTCAGCGAGAACCGCCGCAGCGGCGGCCGCCTCCTCGACCTCGCCAACGGCCTCGCCGCGCCCCTGCGCGCCCTCCACGCGGGCGTGGAGGCCCTGCGGCCCGCCCCTGGCGCCGAGCGCGACGGCACCGTCCGCTGCGCCCTCCTGCGCACCCACGGCGAGGAGATCGCCTGGATGGCCGACACCCTCGCCCACCTCGTCCGCACCGGCACGCCCCCCGGCGAGATCGCCGTCCTGTGCCGCACCGCGACCGACTTCGCCGACATCCAGGGCGCCCTCGTCGCCCGCGACGTCCCCGTCGAGGTCGTCGGCCTGTCGGGCCTGCTGCACCTCCCGGAGGTCGCCGACCTCGTCGCCGTCTGCGAGGTCCTCCAGGACCCCGGCGCCAACGCCGCCCTGGTACGCCTCCTCACCGGCCCCCGCTGGCGCATCGGCGCCCGCGACCTCGCCCTCCTGGGCCGCCGCGCCCGCCTCCTGGTCCGCCACGGCCACCCCGCCGACGCCACCGACGACCCCGACCGGCGCCTCGCCGCAGCCGTCGAAGGCGTCGACCCGTCCGAGGTGATATCCCTCGCGGACGCGCTCGATACGTTCCTGGAGTCGCCGATCGACGCCTCCGAGGACGACGGCCTGCCCTTCTCCTCCGAGGCCCGCGTCCGGTTCGCCCGCCTCGCCGCCGAACTGCGCGACCTGCGCCGCTCCCTCGCCGACCCGCTCATGGACGTCCTGCACCGCGTCCTCGCCGTCACCGGCCTGGAAGTCGAGCTGTCCGCGTCCCCGCACGCCCTCGCCGCCCGCCGCCGCGAGACCCTGTCGAACTTCCTCGACGTCGCCGCGTCCTTCGCCGCCAACGACCCCTCCGCCTCGCTGCTCGCCTTCCTCGGCTTCCTGCGCACGGCCGCGCAGTACGAGAAGGGCCTCGACAACGCCCTGCCCGGCGGCGAGAACACCGTCAAGGTGCTCACCGCCCACAAGTCCAAGGGCCTGGAGTGGGACGTCGTCGCCGTGCCCGGCCTGGTCAACGGCACCTTCCCCAGCACCCAGGGCCGCGAGAAGTGGACCGCCCAGGCCAAGGTCGTCCCGCACGCCCTGCGCGGCGACACCGAGACCCTGCCCGACATCACCGCCTGGGACGCCAAGGGCATGAAGGCCTTCCACGCCGACATGAAGGACCACCAGCACACCGAGGAGCTCCGCCTCGGCTACGTGACCTTCACCCGCCCCCGCAGCCTCCTGCTCGGCTCCGGCCACTGGTGGGGCCCCACCCAGAAGAAGCCCCGCGGCCCCTCCGCCTTCCTCACCGCCCTGTACGACCACTGCGCCGCCGGCCACGGCGAGATCGAAGCCTGGGCCGACGCACCGGAAGACGGCGAGGAAAACCCCGCCCTGCGCGAGGCGGCGGCCGATCACGCCTGGCCGCTGCCGCTCGACCCCGCGTCCCTGGCCCGCCGCCGCGCCGCCGCCGACACCGTCCAGGCCCATCTGGACCGCCTTCTCCTGCCCGGCGGGGCCCGCGACCACCAGGAATCCCACCCGGCGGCGGACCCGGAGTGGCCACCGCCGCCGCCCGAGGACGACGCCGACGGGTTCCCCCCGGAGGACGAGTACGCGTACGAGGACGACTACGCGTACGAGAACGTGCCCGAGGATGCCTACGAGGGCGAGGGCGAGGGCGAGCACGCGTACGACGGCGAGGGCAAGGCCCTCCCGCACGCGGACGAGGACCCCGCTGACTGGGACGCCTGGGACGCCCGGGAAGCCCGGGACTCCAGGGACACCGAGCGCCCCACGCTGCCGCACCCGGCGCCGCATCCAGCACACGAGGCGGCCGCTCCTCCGCCCCCGGAGGCCGCCGCCCACCCGGTGCACGAGGAGAGCGACCCTCCCGTCCCCGGGGCAGCCGTCCCGCACGCGCGCGTACCGCACGCCCCTGGGCGGACCCACACCCCCGGGCAGGCGCTCACGCCGGAGGAGTCCCGCGTCCTCGCCTCCTGGGACCGCGACCTGGACGCCCTCACCAGCGAGCTGCTGCGCGCCCGCGAAGGCATCCGCGAGGTGCCGCTGCCCGCCACCCTCACCGCCTCCCAGCTCCTGCGCCTGGCCGCCGACCCGGACGGCCTCGCCCAGGAGCTCGCCCGGCCCATGCCCCGGCCGCCCCAGCCCGCCGCGCGCCGGGGCACCCGCTTCCACGCCTGGGTGGAGGCCCGCTTCGAAGAGCTGCCCCTGCCCATGCTTGGCCCGGACGAGCTGCCCGGCGGCGACCCGGGGGAGGCCGACATCGCCGACGAGCGCGACCTGGAGGCGCTCAAGGAGGCCTTCGAGCGGACCCCGTACGCGCACCGCACGCCGTACCGCGTCGAGGCTCCCTTCCAGCTCTCCCTCGCGGGCCGCGTCATCCGGGGACGCATGGACGCCGTCTACAAGAACGGCGACGGCGACGACATCACGTACGAGATCGTCGACTGGAAGACCAGCCGCACCCAGGACGCCGACCCGCTCCAGCTCGCCGTGTACCGCCTGGCGTGGGCCGAGCAACACGGCGTCCCCCTGGAGTCGGTGACAGCGGCCTTCCTGTACGTCCGCACCGGCGACACCGTCCGCCCGGACGGCCTGCCCGGCCGCGCGGAGCTGGAGCGGATCCTGCTCGGCGAGGACGCCCACCAGGACGCCCAGGACGGCGAGGACGGTCAGTACGGCCAGTAGCCAGTAGGGAGGGCAGCCAGTACGGGGCCAGTACGGGGGACGACGCCGCGGGCGGTCGGGGCGGCGGGGTCCGCCAGGGCGGCCGAGGCGGTGACGACCACGGGGACGGCGGCGGCTCCGGGCGGGCCCACGCCCTCCAGGGCGGTCGCCGCGACCCCGGGGCGACCCCGCCCGGCGGCCCCGGCGGAGGCGGCGTCCGGACCGACCGGCCGCCGGATCAGAACGCTCCCACGGGCCGATAGGCTCGTGACCATGAGCAAGACCGCCGACCCCGCTGACAGCGCCGTCAGCACCGTGCGCGCGTACATCGACGAGCACCGCGCCGCCTTCCTCGACGACCTCGCCGCGTGGCTGCGCATCCCCTCCGTGTCGGCGCAGCCCGAGCACGCCGACGACGTGCGCCGCAGCGCCCAATGGCTCGCCGCGCGGCTCGAGGAGACCGGCTTCCCGACCGTCGAGGTGTGGCCGACGCCCGGCGCCCCGGCCGTCTTCGCCGAGTGGCCGTCCGACGACCCGCACGCTCCCACCGTCCTCGTCTACGGCCACCACGACGTCCAGCCCGCCGCCCGCGCGGACGGCTGGGACACCGACCCCTTCGAGCCGGTCGTCCGCGAAGGCCGCCTCTACGCGCGCGGGGCCGCCGACGACAAGGGCCAGGTGTTCTTCCACACACTCGGCGTGCGCGCCCACCTCGCCCTGACCGGCCGCACCACCCCCGCCGTGAACCTGAAGCTCCTCGTCGAGGGCGAGGAGGAGTCCGGCTCCCCGCACTTCCGCGACCTGATCGAGCGGCACCGCGACCGCCTGGCCGCCGACGCGGTCGTCGTCTCCGACACCGGCATGTGGTCCAAGGACACCCCGACGGTCTGCACCGGCATGCGCGGCCTCGCCGACTGCGAGATCGAGCTGTACGGCCCCGACCAGGACATCCACTCCGGCTCCTTCGGCGGCGCCGTGCCCAACCCCGCCACGGCCGCCGCCCGGCTCGTCGCCGCGCTGCACGACGACCACGCGCGCGTGGCCGTCCCCGGCTTCTACGACGGCATCGTCGAACTCACCGACCGCGAACGCGCGCTCTTCGCGGAGCTGCCCTTCGACGAGAGCGAGTGGCTGCGCACCGCCACGTCGTACGCCACCCACGGAGAGGCCGGCCACACCACCCTGGAGCGCATCTGGGCCCGGCCGACCGCCGAGGTCAACGGCATCGGAGGCGGCTACCAGGGCGCCGGCGGCAAGACGATCATCCCGTCGAGCGCGATGCTGAAGCTCTCCTTCCGCCTCGTCGCCGGCCAGGACCCCGACCACGTCGAGGAGGCCGTCCGCGCGTGGGTGGCCGACCAGCTCCCCGACGGCATCCGGCACACGATCACCTTCGGCGCCGCGACCCGCCCCTGCCTGACCCCGCTGGACCACCCCGCCCTGCGTTCCGTGGCCAGCGCCATGGGCCGCGCCTTCGAGCAGGAGATCCGCTACACGCGCGAAGGAGGCTCGGGCCCCGCCGCCGACCTCCAGGACGTCCTCGACGCGCCCGTGCTGTTCCTCGGCATCTCCATCCCCTCCGACGGCTGGCACGCGCCCAACGAGAAGGTCGAGCTCGACCTGCTCCTCAAGGGCGTCGAGGCCACCGCCTACCTGTGGGGCGACCTCGCGGAGCACTGGCCCGACGCACACTGAGCACACCGCAGACACCCGCTAGACACCCGCTCGCCGAACCACCCACAGCAACGGGGGAGTTGGAAGCACCAGTGACCACCTGGACCGACCGCGCCGCAGACCGGCCCGTCTCGCTCACCGCGCCGAGCGGCATCGACCGCGCGGCCCACCACCGGCTCGACGAGGCCTGGCTCGCCGCCGCCTGGAGCCACCCCTCGACCCGGGTCTTCGTGGTCTCCGGCGGCCAGGTCCTCATCGACGAGACCCCCGACGGCCGCACCGAACTGGTCATGACCCCGACCTTCGAAGCGCCCCTCACCGAAGCCCACCGCTACTTCCTGGGCACCGACGAGGACGGCGTGAGCTACTTCGCGCTCCAGAAGGACACGCTGCCCGGCCGCATGGACGCGTCCGCGCGCGCCGCAGGACTGCGCGAGGCGGGCCTGCTCCTGTCCCCGCGAGACGCCGGCCTCATGGTGCACGCCGTGGCCCTGGAGAACTGGCAGCGCATGCACCGCTTCTGCTCGCGCTGCGGCGAGCGCACGGTCATCGCCGCGGCCGGCCACATCCGCCGCTGCCAGGCCTGCGGCGCCGAGCACTACCCGCGCACCGACCCCGCCGTGATCATGCTCGTGACCGACGAGAAGGACCGCGCGCTCCTCGGCCGCCAGGTGCACTGGCCCGAGGGCCGCTTCTCCACGCTCGCGGGGTTCGTGGAGCCCGGCGAGTCCATCGAGCAGTCCGTACGCCGTGAGGTCTGGGAGGAGGCCGGCGTCACCGTCGGCGACGTTGAGTACGTCACCAGCCAGCCCTGGCCCTTCCCCTCCAGCCTCATGCTCGGCTTCATGGCGCAGGCCACCTCGTCGGAGATCAACGTCGACGGCGAGGAGATCCACGAGGCCCGCTGGTTCTCCCGGGACGACCTGCGGGCCGCGTTCGAGTCCGGGGAGGTCCTGCCTCCCTACGGCATCTCGATCGCGGCCCGCCTGATCGAACTCTGGTACGGCGAGGCCCTGCCGCGCCCGGGCACGGCAGCCTGACCCCGCCCCGGCGCCTAGGCGCCGAGCTTCTGCTTGACCTGCGCCAGCGAGGGGTTCGTCAGCGTCGAACCGTCCGGGAAGAGGACGGTGGGAACCGTCTGGTTGCCACCGTTCGCCTTCTCGACGAACGCGGCGGACTCCGGGTCCTGCTCGATGTTGACCTCGGTGTACGCGATGCCCTCGCGGTCCATCTGGCCCTTCAGCCTGCGGCAGTAGCCGCACCATGTGGTGCTGTACATCGTCACGGTGCCCGGCATGTCTCTCGCGCTCCTTCACGGCTCGGGGTGCGTCTTCGCACTTCGGGTGCGTTCTCGCACCAGGTCGAACGTACGCGACGCGACTGTCATTCCCGGACCCGTACCCCTGCCTGGGCTGAGGGGGCGGCAGCGTGTGCGGCCGAGCGGGTTGTCATGTGCCTGGTTGGCCCTGGGCATGAGCTTCGACTCATTAGTACGACTACTGGCGCCTCCCTGTGGACAACCCGCTCACGCGTCCCACGAGACCTGGCAGCATGGCGGGGTGACAGCAGCAACGCACTCCACCCTCTTCCCGCGGGACCCCGGCGGTTCCGCATACTCGGCCCCGCCGAGCGGGGCAGACGCGGTGCTCGACGGGCTCGACCCCGAGCAGCGCGAGGTCGCGACCACCCTGCACGGGCCGGTCTGCGTGCTCGCCGGCGCGGGCACGGGCAAGACCCGCGCCATCACGCACCGCATCGCGTACGGAGTGCACGCGGGCATCCTCCAGCCCGCCACCGTGCTCGCCGTCACCTTCACCAACCGCGCCGCGGGCGAGATGCGCGGCCGCCTGCGCCAGCTCGGCGCCCACGGCGTCCAGGCCCGCACCTTCCACTCCGCCGCCCTGCGCCAGCTCCACTACTTCTGGCCCAAGGCCGTCGGCGGCTCCCTGCCCCGCATCGTCGAGCGGAAGGTCCAGCTCGTCGCGGACGCGGCCGCCGCCTGCCGCGTCCGCCTCGACCGCAACGAGCTGCGGGACGTGACCAGCGAGATCGAATGGTGCAAGGTCACCCAGACCGTCCCCGCCGACTACGCCGCCGTCGCCGCCCGCCGCGGCCGCGAGGCCCCCCGCGACCCCGCCGAGATCTCCCAGCTCTACGCCGCCTACGAAGAGCTCAAGCGGAACCGCTCCGTCATCGACTTCGAGGACGTCCTGCTCCTCACCGTGGGCATCCTCCAGGACCGCCACGACATCGCCGAACAGGTCCGCTCCCAGTACCAGCACTTCGTCGTCGACGAGTATCAGGACGTCAGCCCCCTCCAGCAGCGCCTCCTGGAGCTGTGGCTCGGCGAGCGCGACAACCTCTGCGTCGTCGGCGACGCCAGCCAGACCATCTACTCCTTCACCGGGGCCACCCCCGACCACCTCCTCGACTTCCGCACCCGCCACCCGGGCGCCACCGTCGTCAAACTCGTCCGGGACTACCGCTCCACCCCCCAGGTCGTCCACCTCGCCAACGGCCTGCTCGCCCAGGCCAGTGGCCGCGCCGCCGACCACCGCCTGCACCTGGTCTCCCAGCGCGACCCCGGCACCGAACCCGTCTACACCGAATACGCCGACGAGCCCGCCGAAGCCGAAGGCGCCGCCCGCCGCATCCGCGCCCTCCTCGACGACGGCACCCCCGCCAGCGAGATCGCCGTCCTCTTCCGCACGAACGCGCAATCCGAGATCTACGAACAGGCCCTCGCCGACGCCGGGATCCCCTACCAGCTCCGCGGCGCCGAGCGCTTCTTCGAGCGCGCGGAAGTACGCGAAGCCGGCGCGGCCCTGCGCGGCGCCGCCCGCTTCGGCGCCAACGACGCCCTCCTGGACGACGTGGTCGACCTGCCCTCCCAGGTCCGGGCCGTCCTGTCCACCAAGGGCTGGACGTCCGAGCCCCCCGCCGGCTCCGGCGCCGTACGGGACCGCTGGGAGTCCCTGGCCGCCCTCGTGCGCCTCGCCGAGGACTTCGCCCGGGCCCGCCCCACCGCCACCCTCGCCGACCTGGTGGCCGAGCTGGACGAGCGCGCCGCCGCCCAGCACGCCCCCACCGTCGAAGGCGTCACCCTGGCCTCCCTGCACGCCGCCAAGGGCCTGGAGTGGGACGCCGTCTTCCTGGTCGGCCTCGCCGAGGGCATGATGCCGATCGCGTACGCCAGGACCGACGAGCAGATCGAGGAAGAGCGACGGCTCCTCTACGTCGGCGTGACCCGCGCCCGCGTCCACCTCTCCCTGTCCTGGGCGGTCTCCCGCTCACCCGGCGGCCGCCCCAACCGCAGAGCCACCCGGTTCCTGGACGGCCTGCGCCCGGGGTCGGGCACCACCGCCGGGACACGGGCGACCGGCGGCACCGGCGGCATCGAACGCGGCACCGGCGGCAGCGACCCCGGCAGCCCCCGCGAGCGCCGCCGCCGCAGCCGCACACCGGCCCGCTGCCGCGTCTGCGGCCGCACCCTCACCGAGGCCGGCGAGATGAAGCTCATGCGGTGCGAGGACTGCCCGTCCGACATGGACGAGGGGCTCTACGAGCGCCTGTGGGAGTGGCGTGCCGGACGCGCACGGCGCATCGGACAGCCCCCGTTCTGCGTCTTCACGGACAAGACCCTGATCGCGATCGCCGAAGCCGTGCCCGAGGAGGAGAGCGAGCTGGCCCGCATCCCCGGCGTCGGCCTGCGCAAGGTACGCACCTACGGCGCCGATGTCCTCGCCATCTGCGCAGGTCAGGAGGTCGCCGACGGCGACGAGGCGAACTGAGCCGAACTCGTCGAAAAAATAGTTTGCGCATGCGCCAGCAATCCCCATAGGTTCTTAGCACGGAAACGGCGGGCTTCTCCGAAGCCCCGGTTCCGTGCTGTACTTGTCAGTCCGCAGGACCGGCTTCGGCCGCTCCCCTAGACGCCGAGAGGAGGCGATTCCAGTGATCAGCATCAACGACAGCTTCGTCAGCACCGCCAAAATGACCGATCGCTCGGTCGTCGCTTCCTGCCTGCTCGGCTTCTCGCACCAGGGCACCGGTCTGTCCGTCGGCAACGCCGCCGTGCGTCCGGCTGCCTCCCTGCCTCTCCTGGGTCTGGAGATCCGTGAGGGCAATGAGCGACCGACCAAGGCACCGGAAGCGGTAGTGACGGCACAGGCGCAGGCCTATGCCCTCGCGGCAGCCGGTGCCGGATTCCGGAAGCAGACGACGCAGCACCACACGATGTGGGCCTTCCGTGGGCTCGAACCCTGGAGTGATCCAGTCTGATCTCGATCAGACCGGCGCCTTCAGGGCCGCGGAACCCCACCCGGGATCCGCGGCCCTTCTGTTTTCCCCAAAACAGGGAGACGGAGCGAAGGGGCCACAGCAAGACCCGGTACCAGCCGCCAGCCGGCCGACCAGGCCGGAACGACCAGACGAGGAAAACACACCGTGCAACTCGAAGCGCACGCCCCGTCCGTACCGCCTTCAGACACGCTCCCGCCGCCCGCACCCACGGAGGACCCGACCTTGACCCCCCTCACCGCGCTCACCGCGCTCGACGACGCCATCGAGAACCTCGGCGTACCCGTCCCCTGCCGCGCCTACGACCCGGAAGTCTTCTTCGCGGAGTCCCCGGCCGACGTCGAGTACGCCAAGTCGCTCTGCCGCACCTGCCCGCTGATGGAGGCCTGCCTCGCCGGCGCCAAGGAGCGGCGCGAGCCCTGGGGTGTCTGGGGCGGTGAGCTGTTCGTCCAGGGCGTCGTCGTAGCCCGCAAGCGCCCGCGTGGCCGCCCGCGGAAGAACCCGGTAGTGGCATGAACACCGCTGGAACGATCGACCGCCCCCTCACGCACGACCCCAAGAAGCAGGCCCCGATGAAGGCACCAGCCAACGAACTCACCGGCTCCGCGACCCCAGACTTCACCACCACCGGCGCGCCCGGCTCGCGCCAGAACAGGACCCGAGAAATGCAACTCATCCCAGAAGCCCTCGCCCGTGCGCATATGCACGAGCGACTGCGTGAGGCCGAGCAGCAACGCCCGGCCGCCCGCCTGATCGCCGCCCGCAGGATGCAGCGCCGCGCCGAACGCGCCTCGCTGCGCGCCCGCCGCGCGCTCGCCATGGCGGTCATGCAGTAGGCCACGCCAGCGCCACTCAGGCACACACGAAGCTCCCGACGAGCTTCGCCCCAAGCCCGCGGGGGCCGGTCCGAACGGACCGGCCCCCGCGGTGCGTTGTGCCCCGGAGACCCGGCGGCGACGATATGGTCGCCCAGTGGACCAGCAGTCTTCTCACCCTGCGGACACCGAGGACCTCGTGTGCTCCCGCTGCGGCACGGCCGCCGACGGCCGCCCGCCCACCTGGACCTGCTCCGTGGAGAACGGCACCCGCCACTACTTCTGCGACACCTGCTCGCGGGAGAACCTCCGGGCCATCGAGGGGCGGCTCGACTCGACCTGGTGGTAGCGGGCTTGCGGGGCGCCTATCCCTTGGGTGGGCTCCTGGGGGGCTCCCCCCCCGCCCCCTCCCCCCTCCCACCCCGCCCCCCGGCCCAGCCCCCCTCAGGTCATGCCTCAGCCGCCGCGTCGCCCAGCTCCGGCTCGTCCGCGAGGAAGCCGGGCAGCCACTCCTCCAGCTCGTCCCGCATGCGTACCGTGGCTCCCAACTGGCACAGCACGCCGATGGTGCTGAGCGTCACGCGGTGTATCAGCAGGTATGAGGGCGGCAGGTTGAGACGCTTGCCGAGCTGGTAGGCGGGGGAGCGGGGATCGGCGATCCGCGCCGCCTGGCTGCGCATCCAGCCGCGGGTGAAGGTGAACTCGTCCGCCAGCGCCGGCTCGATGATCGGCAGCAGATAGTCGAGGACGGCCTCCGGCTCCAGGTCGACCGAATCCTTGACGAAGCCCTCCTCGCACAGCATCTCGTACACCGCGTCCGCCTGGCCCTCGACCGTCATCCGCAGAGAGCGGCCGATCGTCGGGGGCAGCCCACCGGGCAGCCGGTCCACCGTGCCGAAATCCAGGACGCCGAGGCGCCACTCGCCCTTCTCGCCCGGGAGCAGCCGGAAGTTCCCGGGGTGGGGGTCGGCGTGCAGCAGGCCTGTGCGGGCCGGGCCGGAGAACAGGAAACGGGCCAGGAGCTGGCCCGCCCGGTCCCGCTCCTCCTGGGAGCCGTCGGCGATCACTTCCGCCAGCGGCACCCCGTCGATCCACTCCGTCACCAGGACCTGCTCGCACTGGTGGATCACCTCGGGCACCACCACGTCCGGGTCGTCGGCGAACTCCTCGGCGTGCACGCGTTGCGCCTGCGCCTCCAGGTCGTAGTCCAGCTCCTCGGAGACCCGGTCGCGCAGCTCGGCGATGAGGGGCTTGATGTCCATGCCGGGGATGAGTGGCCCCAGGACCCGGGCGAAGCGGCCCAGTTGGTTCAGATCCGAAAGCAGGGCCTCGCCCGCTCCGGGGTACTGGACCTTGACGGCGACCTCGCGGCCGTCCTCCCACACCGCCCGGTGGACCTGGCCGATCGAGGCCGCCGCCGCGGGCTTGTCGTCGAAGGCACGGAACCGCTCCCTCCAGTCCTCACCGAGCCGTTCCGCCAGCACGGCGTGCACCGTGCGGGTCGGCATCGGCGGGGCCGCTTCCTGCAGTTTCGTCAGCGCGGCCCGATAAGGCCCCGCGACCTCCTCCGGCAGTGCCGACTCGAACACGGACAGTGCCTGCCCGAACTTCATCGCACCGCCCTTCAGCTCGCCGAGCACCTTGAACAGTTGCTCGGCCGTGCGCTGTTGCAGCTCGCGTCCGACGAGCTCGGCCGACTTCCCGCCGATCCGCTTGCCGAGCCCCCAGGTCGCGCGGCCCGCGAAGCCGAGCGGCAGCGCGGCCAGTTTGGCGGTTCGGGTGACCGCCTTCCGGGGAAGATCAGACATGCGCCCCTCCAAGTCCCAGACAGCCGCGCCCTCTCAGGCGGTTACACCGGTCATTGTCTCGTGCGGCTCGCGATCCACTGAGGTGTGCTCCCCTCTAACTTGCTCACCGGCCCCGCAAGGGCAGTCGCCGTGGGCCGGCAGGCGCTGCGCGCGCCAGGCGAACCCGGGCGTCGCCGCGAGCCAGCGCACCCCGGCGGCCGCGGGCTCCGCGCCGTCCAGGAAGGCCAGCGCATGCGCCGCCGCGAGCCCGGCTACCGCGGTGGCCAGGGCCAGGTCACAGGCGGGGACCTGGCGCCTGTGTCCGGAGTGCCACTGTGCCAGCATCCGGGGCCAGGCGGCGTCACGGTCCGTCGCCTCCAGGGCGAGGCAGCTCGCGCAGGCGCTCACCCCCGGCAGTACCAGGGGCCCGACCACGCCCGTGCCTTCGATCACGCCCGCGTAGAGATGCGGCGTACCTGCCGTGACCAGGGGTTCGGCGGCGGACGGTGCCGGGGCGTAGGCGTCGAGGCCGTCACGTGGAGTGATCAGGACCAGGGACAGGGGCCGCTCGCCGGTGGTGCGGGCCTCGGGGTGCCGTGGTGGGCGACCGGGGGCGGCCTGGCGCACGGCCCGTCGCGCCGCGGCGTCCCTGCGCTGCCCGACGGAGTCGGCGGGCAGCCCGCCTGGAGCGACGTCCCAGGGCTCGACGCAGCCACCGTCCATGACGTCCACCTGGCCGACCCCGGCCCCGGACAGGACCGACGCCACCAGCGCGCCGACCCGGCCGGTGCCCTGTACCCGCACGCGGGTGGCACGGCGTGCGGCCAGCTTGCGGATGCCGTCGTCGGGGTGGGGCGTGACGGCCGACAGGGCGGCGAGGTCCGGGCGCAGCCGGTCCATCGTGTCCGCGCGGGCGCGCAGGGCGTCCGCGGCCGGGCCGCCGCCGGTGGCGTCGTCGAGCAGGCCCGCGTGAGCCAGGCGCCGGAGCAGCGCGTCCACGTGCCCGTCGGGCAGGCCCATCCTCTTGCCCTCCTCGCGCAGCAGCGGCAGTCCCCGCGTGCCGTCGAGGAGGCTGAGGAAGCTGCCCGTCGCGGTGTCGACCGGGCCCAGCAGGCGGGCGTGTGCGGGCGTCACTCCGCACTGGACGGTGTTCAGATCGCGCCAGCCGCGCCGCAGCGTCGGCTTGAGGATCGGATGCATGTTGTTCCCCCGTGTCGTACCTGTTGCGTGCCTCGTGCCTCGTGCCTCGTGTGACCTGCGCGTCGTCTCGTGGTGCGCGCGCCACGCCACGCTTCGTGCCGCTTGCTCTGGCCTCCTGCCTGCGGGGTCCGCGTCGATGCCCGCTCGATGGCCAGCATGCCGGGAAACGGGTGGGGAGTGCGTGCGGTTGTCCACAGGTGACGAGGGTTTGTCGTACTAATCGAGCTGATCGAGGGCACAGCGGGTGGATCGGTACTGAACCGTCCCGGAGGCGGGACTTCCCCGTTGCCGAACCGGTAACGTCGAGGCGTGCCCGTCGACCCACTGCACCGCGCCGGAAGTCCACAGCGCAGCGCGACCAGCCCGCCGTCGTCCGGGGCGGCGGCGAGCGCGGTCGAGGTGCGGCGGAGCGCCCGCCGTCGCAGAACGGTCTCGGCGTACCGCGAGGGGGACCGCACCGTCGTCCTCATCCCCGCCCGCATGTCCGAGGCGGAGGAGCGGCGCTGGGTGAGCGTCATGCTGGACAAGCTGGCCGCGCAGGAGAGCAAACGGGTCCTCGGTGACAGTCAGCTCGCCGAGCGGGCGCGGCGGCTCTCGGAGCAGTTCTTCGAGGGGCGGGCGCGGCCCACGTCCGTGCGCTGGGTGACCAACCAGAACACCCGGTGGGGCTCGTGCACGCCGGCGGAGGGCAGCATCCGCCTGTCGCACCGGCTGCAGGGCATGCCCGAGTACGTGGTCGACTACGTCCTCGTGCACGAGCTCGCGCACCTGCTGGTGCCGGGGCACGGGCCGCGTTTCTGGCAGCTCCTGGAGGCCTACCCGCGTACCGAGCGGGCCCGGGGCTACCTCGAAGGGGTGGTGGCCGCGGACCGGCTGCCGCACCTGCCCGCCGCCAGGGAGGAGTGAGACGGCTCCCGGCGCCGCCCGTGCGCGGGGGCTCTCTCGCCGGTTGTGTACCGGGTCTGTACCGACGTCGTCCGCTGTCGGACTTAGCGGTTAGCCTGGCGCGACGTGTTCACACTCGGGACGGGGGACGGTCGTTACGTATGCCCAGGGAATTCCAACGCGGCCACAAGGCCAAGATCAGTGACCTCACCGCGGGGACCGATCTGTACGTCGGCGTGCACATCGCTGCCCCCGGGCTGAGCTTCGACATCAGTTGCTTCGGCCTGGACCCCGACGAGCGCCTTTCGGACGACCGTTACTTCATCTTCTACAACCAGCCGAAGTCCCCGGAGGGCTCGCTTCAGCTCCTGGGCGCGCAGGCCGGTGACAACGAGTCCTTCCGCGTCACCCTCGACCGGATCCCGCAGCAGATCCAGAAGCTGTCGTTCACCGCGACGATCGACGGTGACGGGCAGATGTCCCAGATCACGTCGGGCTACATCCGTATCGTCGCGGGCGGTGAGGAGGTCGCGCGGTACGCGTTCAACGGTGCGGAGTTCTCCACCGAGCGGGCGCTGATGCTCGGGGACTTCTACCTGAAGGACGTGTGGCGGTTCGCCGCGATCGGGCAGGGCTTCGACGGCGGCCTCGACGCGCTGCTGCGGAACTTCGGCGGGGAGGTCGCCGAGGAGGAGCCCGCGGCCGCCGCCCCGCAGGCGCCGGCACCGGCACAGGCGCCCGGTTTCGCACCCCCCGCGGCCAGCACGCCCCCGCCCGCCTTCGCGGCCCCCGCCTCGCCCACCCCGGCGCCCGCACCCGCGCCCGCTCCGGCTCCCGCTCCGGCCCAGCACACGCCGCCCCCGGCACCCGCCCCGGCCCAGCACACCCCCCCCCCCCCCCCCCCCCCCCCCCCCCCCCCCCCCCCCCCCCCCCCCCCCCCGGGGGGACGCCGCGCGCCCCAAACCGGGGGCCCAGGGGCACCCCCGGGGCCCCCCGGGCGGCCCCCCCCC
>NZ_JASCXL010000110.1:0-31030 GCF_030010595.1 Streptomyces sp. CC224B
GGTGCTCTGGGGGGGTGCTCTGGGGCCCGTGCCCGCGGGTGGTCTCTTCTTTTTCCCTGCGGTCGGGGGGGGGGGGCCCCCCCCCCCGCCGGGGGGGGGGGCCCCCCCCCGGCTTTTGCGTGTACGTCGTCCTCGGCGGCACAGGCCCCGGCACGGCGCCGGCACGGGCCCGCGCTGCGCGCCTGTGCTGGCAAATCGGTCATTTGGGATACGGTGGATGAGATTATTTCAGGAAGGTCACAAGGTAAGCCGATGACAGAAGCAAGTCCGCTGGACGCGGCGGCGGGCGCGGTCCGCGCCCTCGGCGCCCCGCACCTGCCCGACCAGTGGGCGGCGGCCCCGCTCACCGTCGTCATGCCGACCTACAACGAGGCGGACAGCCTGCCCGGCGTGGCCGAGGCCCTCCTGGCGCTGCCCCTGCCCGGCCTGCGGCTGCTCGTCGTCGACGACTCCAGCCCCGACGGCACCGGCGCGATCGCCGAGGACCTCGCCCGCCGCGCCGAGGAGACGTACGGGCACCGTCGCGTGGACGTCCTGCACCGCGCCGGGAAGGACGGCCTCGGCCGGGCCTACGCGGCGGGCATGGCGCGGGCCGTCGCCGACGGCGCGCACCACGTCCTGCAGATGGACGCCGACGGCAGCCACCCCGCGGCGAAGGTCCCCGAACTGCTCGGCGTGGCCCTCGCCACCGGCGCAGGCGTCGTCGTGGGCAGCCGCTACGTCCAGGGCGGCACGCTCTCCGACGCCTGGGGCGTCCACCGCAGGCTCCTGTCCCGCTGGGCCAACGCCTACGCGGGCACCGTCCTCGGCACCCGCGTACGGGACATCACCGGCGGCTTCAACCTGTGGCGCGCCGACGCCGTGCGCGCCGTGGACCTCACCACCGTGGACAGCGCGGGCTACAGCTTCCAGGTCGAGACGAAGTACCGCGCGCTGCGCCACGGCTTCGACCTCCTCGAAGTCCCCATCCACTTCGAGGACCGCGCCCTCGGCGAGTCCAAGATGAACCTGATGGTGCAGCTCGAGTCGGTCGCCGTGCCGTGGCGGCTGCGGCTGCGCCACGAGCGCGAGACGTGGGTCGCGCGCGCGGCCGGGGCCGCCCGCGGGCACCGGGGGCCGCTGGGATGACGAGCACGGTGCACGAGGCGGCACGGCCGGGGCACCAGGACGCCGTGCGCGTGGCCCGAGCGGCGGCCGCGGCGGCGCCCGGCCCGGGGCCGCTGTCCGGCGGCGTGCCGGCCAGGCTGCGTCGGCTGGGCGTCGAGGTGGCGAAGTTCGGTGTGGTCGGCGGCAGCGGCGTCGGCGTCAACTTCGTCGTCTTCAACCTCCTGCTGCACGGCCCGGGCGCGGCCCCGATGACCGCCACGGTCCTCGCCAGCGCCGTCGCCATGGGCACCAACTACCTGGGCTTCCGCTTCTTCGCCTACCGGGACCGGGCCGCGCGCGGCACACGCCGGCTCGCGCTGTTCTTCGCCTTCAGCGGCATCGGCGTCGCCATGGAGACCCTGCTGTTCTACGCCGCCCACCACGGGGCGGGGATGAGCGGCCCGCTCGGCTCGAACGTCGCCAAGGCCCTCTCCATCCTGCTCGCGTCCGCCTTCCGCTTCCTGGTGTACCGGACGTGGGTGTTCCAGCACCGGGGCCGTCCCCGGCCCGCGTAGGCACGCCTGTACGGGCTCCGTACGGCTCCCGGGGGCGCGGTCAGCGCCTGCCGCCGCCGGTGAACCGCTCGTACTCCGCCATGACCTCGTCGGTCGGGCCGTCCGCGCGCAGCTCGCCGTGCTCCAGCCACAGCACGCGGTCGCAGGTGTCGCGGATCGACTTGTTGTTGTGGCTGACGAGGAACACCGTGCCCGCGTGGCGGCGCAGCTCGCGGATGCGGGCCTCCGAGCGCCGCTGGAAGGAGCGGTCGCCGGTGGCCAGGGCCTCGTCGATGAGCAGGACGTCGTGGTTCTCGGCGGCGCCGATGGAGAAGCGCAGCCGGGCCGCCATGCCGGACGAGTAGGTCCGCATGGGCAGTGTGACGAAGTCGCCCTTGTCGTTGATCCCGGAGAAGTCGACGATCTCCTGGTAGCGCTCCGCGATCCGCTCGGGGGACATGCCCATGGCCAGGCAGCCGAGGCGGACGTTGCGCTCACCGGTCAGGTCGTTCATCAGCGCCGCGTTGACGCCGAGCAGCGCGGGGCGGCCGTCGGTGTAGATCCGGCCGCGCTCGACGGGGAGCAGCCCGGCGACGGCCTTGAGCAGGGTGGACTTGCCGGAGCCGTTGGTGCCGACGAGCCCGATGGCCTCGCCCCGGTGGGCGGTGAAGGAGACCTGCCGCACCGCGTGCACGGTGCGCGTGGCCGGGGAGGCCCCGCGCCGGAGGATCCGGCCGAGGGCGGCGGTGGCCGCGCCGCGCCCGGCGGGGGAGCCCGCCCCGTGGACGCGGTAGACGATGTCGACGCGGTCGGCGACGACGGTGGGGACGCGCCCGTCGGCGTCAACGGTGCCCGTGCCCGTGCCCGTGGCAGGGGCAGTGGCAGTGGCGGCAGCGGCGGGAAGCCGCTCCCCGGTCTCATCCGCGGCCATAGCTCTCCTCCGCCTTCCAGAAGTAGACGAACCCGCCGGCCCCGGCGGCCAGGGCCCAGCCGACGGCCAGGGCCCAGGCGTGGGCCGGGAGCCGGTCCGCGCCGAAGCTGTCGATGAGGGCGAAGCGCATGAGGTCGATGTAGACGACGGCGGGGTTGGCCTCCATGAGGGCACCGACCCAGCGCGGCTGGCCCTTGAGGACGGTGGAGATGCTCCACATGACGCCGGAGGTGTACATCCAGGTCCGCAGCACGAACGGCATGAGCTGCGCGATGTCCGGGGTGCCCGCCCCGAGCCGCGCCATCACCAGGGCGAGCCCGGTGTTGAAGGTGAACTGCAGCGCGAGCACGGGCACGGCGAGCAGCCACGAGGCGCTCGGCGGCACACCGCAGCAGAGCACGATGCCAAGCAGCGCCGCCATGGAGAACAGGAGCTGCTGGAGCTGTTGCAGGCAGTACGAGACGGGCAGCGCGGCGCGCGGGAAGTGCAGCGCGCGCACCAGGCCGAGGCTGCCGGAGATGGCGCGGGTGCCCGCCATCACCGAGTTCTGCGTGAACGTGAACACGAAGACGCCCGTGACCAGGAACGGCACGAAGTCCGCCACACCGTGCTTGGTCTGCATCAGCTCGCCGAAGATCAGGTAGTAGACCGCCGCGTTGAGCAGCGGCGTCATGATCTGCCAGAGCTGGCCGAGCCGCGCCTGGCTGTACTGGGCGGTGAGCTTGGCGGTGGCGAACGCGGCGATGAAGTGGCGCCGCTGCCACAACTGCCGTGCGTACGCGGGCAGGGAGGGGCGGGCGCCGCTGACGGTCAGTCCGAACCGGGCGGCGAGTTCGGCGGGGGGCACCGCCGGGGGCGGCTCCGGTGCCGGGGGCGCCGGGGCGGGCGGCTTGTCGAGGAGATCGGTCACGACCGCTGCTTTCGCTGAGGGGGCGTGGGGACGGGCGCGGCAGGCGCCGGGCAGGCCGGGACCCGGCCACGTCGGGACGGGCCCGTATCGTCGTAACGCCGACAGTAGAAGACTCGGACGACGGAACGCAACCGTATCGTCGTCACGCCCCGGTCCTATGCTGTCCGCATGACGACCAACGGGACGGGCGAAGGGAAGCCGGGCGAGCGGGGGCGCAGGGCGCCCGCCGGGGCGGCCGTGCTGCGCGAGGACGTGACGGAGGCCATCCGGACCGCCGTCTTCGAGGAGCTCGCGGCCGTCGGCTACGCGCGCATGTCGATCGAGGGCATCGCGCGCCGCGCGGGCGTCGGCAAGACCGCCGTCTACCGCCGCTGGCGCTCCAAGCTGCACCTCGTCCTCGACCTGGTGTCGGCCGTCGCCGTCCAGGGCCTGCCCACGCCGGACACCGGGGCGCTGGAGGGCGACCTGCGGCTGCTGTACGAGGTGACGTCCCGCGCCCTGCGCCACCCCGTGGCCTCCCAGGTCGTCCCCGACCTGCTGGCCGAGGCGGCCCGCAACCCCGACATCGAAGCGGCGTTGCAGAAGGCCCTGCGCGAGGGCCAGCACGGCGTGGCCAGCGGCATCGTGGCCCAGGCCGTGGCCCGCGGCGAGCTCCGCGAGGGCCTGGACACGGAGCTGGCGCTCGACCTGATGTCCGGGCCGCTGTACTGGCGGGCGGTCGTCGTCCGCGGCACCCCGCCCCGGGGCTACCTGGACCGGCTCGCGGCGGCGACGGCGGCCGGGCTCAAGGCGCTCTGACCATGGCCTCTCGCCGCCCCGTGTCCGAACGCACGGGGGAGCGGGCCGCGGGGGAGCGGGGTGGAGCGGGCTACACCCCGGATCCGGGTGGACCCACCCTGGCCCGGCGGGCCCCGGCCGGGCAGAGTCGATCACGTCCGCAGCAGACCCCGGAAAGGCCCGCCATGAGATTCGTCCTCTGGCTCGTGCTCGCCGTCGGCGTGCTCGCCAACGCGTTCAGCAGTATCGCCTTCGACGGCACGCGGGAGGTCGTCGTCAGCGTCGTCACCGGGGGCGCGGTCGTCGGCTCGGTCACCGCTCTGGTCCTGACCCGCGAACGCCACCCGTAGCCCCGTGCGGGAGACGCTGGAGCGCGCCGACCGCGCCTCCACGCAGTTGCTCATGGGGGCGGGCCTGGCGCTGCTCTCGTACGTGTTCGTCGGCGTGCTGCTGTTCACGGTGGCCGCCTCCGTCGTCGTCATCGGCCTCGGGGTGCTGCCCGAGACGGTGCTGGCCCTGCGGCGGCTGGCCGGGTGCAAGCGGCGGCAGGTCGCGCGCTGGTCGGGGGTGCGGATCCCCGAGGCGTACACGCCGCTGACCGGCACGCTCACCCGGCGCGTCCGCAAGGCCCTCCAGGACCCCGGCACCTGGCGCGACCTGCGCTGGCTGGCCGCGCACCTCGCCTACGCGCTCGTGCTGCTCCACGTCGCGCTGCCGCTGTGGGTGGTCGGGGCCCTCGTCGACGGGGTGTGGTGCGGGCTGCTGCGCCGCCGGGCCCTCGTGCTGCCGCTGATCGGCCGGCTCGCCGCGCTGGACGCGGCCTGCTCGCGGGTCCTGCTGATGCCCGCGCCGCAGGCGCTGCGCGCGGCCAAACTCGCCGAGCGCGTCGAGGAGCTGACCGTCACGCGCGCGGACGCCGTCGCCGCGCACGGCGCCGAGCTGCGGCGCATCGAACGCGACCTGCACGACGGCGCGCAGGCCCGCCTCGTGGCCCTCTCCCTGCGCGTCGGCCTCGCCAGGCGGATGTACGACACGGACCCCGAGGCCGCGCGGAGACTCCTCGACGACGCCCAGGACCAGGCCGAGGAGGCGCTCACCGAACTCCGGCACGTCGTCCGCGGCATCCACCCGCCGATCCTGACGGACCGGGGCCTGGCGGGTGCCGTACGCGCGCTCGCGGCCGGCAGCGGGCTCGACGTGACGGTGCGGGACGCGGGCGTCGAGGACGGCCCCCGGGCCCCGGCCGCCGTCGAGGCCGCCGCGTACTTCGCGGTTGCGGAGGCGCTGACGAACGCGGCCAGGCACAGCGGCGCCGAGCGGGCCTCGGTGGACCTCGCGCGCTCGGCGCGGGGCCTGCGCGTCGTCGTACGGGACGAGGGGCGCGGCGGCGCCCACGACGGGGCGGGCGCCGGTGCGGCACCGGGCGGGGGCAGCGGGCTGACCGGGATGCGGCGCCGGGTCGCCGCGCTGGACGGGACCATGGAGGTGCACAGCCCCGCCGGGGGGCCGACCGTCGTCGAAGTGGAGCTGCCGTGCGTGTGGTGATCGCCGAGGACAACGCGCTGCTCAGGGAGGGCCTGGTGCTGCTGCTCTCGACCGCGGGGCACGAGGTCGCCGCCGTCGCGGCGACCGGCCCGGAGGTCCTGCCCGCCCTGCTCGCGCACCGCCCCGACGCCGCCGTCGTCGACGTCCGCATGCCGCCCGGGTTCCGCGACGAGGGCCTGCGCGCCGCCCTCGCCGCGCGCCGCGAGATCCCCGGCCTTCCGGTGCTCGTCCTGTCCCAGTACGTCGAGGAGACGTACGCGGCGGAGCTGCTGGGCGGGGGCGCGGGCGGGGTCGGCTACCTCCTCAAGGACCGGGTGGGGAGGGTGGACGAGTTCCTCGACGCGCTGGAGCGGGTGGCCTCCGGCGGGACCGCGCTCGACCCCGAGGTGGTCACGGAGCTGATGACGCGGCGGCGGGACGATCCGCTGGACTCCCTCACCCCCCGGGAGCGTGAGGTGCTCGGGCTCATGGCCGAGGGGCGGGACAACGCCGCCATCGCGGCGGCGCTGGCCGTCTCCGAGCGGGCGGTCAGCAAGCACATCGGGAACGTGTTCCTGAAGCTGGGGCTGGCGCCGGCGGACAGTGGGCACCGGCGGGTGCGGGCCGTCCTTGCGTACCTCAACCGGGGTTGAGGCTGCCCTGCCCGCCGCCCGCGGTGCGATCAGGCCGGGTTGCGCAACAGCTCCACCAGGGACGCGATGCTCTGGTCGCCGCGGCCCTCGGCCATCGCCCGGCGCAGCAGGTCGTGCATCGGCGCGTGCCAGCGCACGTCGAGGCCGTTCTCCGTGCCCAGCTCCTCGTCGTACGGGATGCCCGCGTGGAAGATCCCGACGGACGACAGGGGCGCGGAGTAGTCGCCGCGGTCGATCTCCGCGGCGAACGCGGGCAGCACCGAGTTGACCATCTCCAGCCACTTCTGGGTGTACGGCACCAGGGTGCTCGCGTCCAGGCCGCGCTGGGTGACGAGCGCGGCGCCCTGGAAGAAGCCGAGCAGCGCGGGCAGCAGGGTGCCGCCGACGGCCTGCTCGTACAGGGCCGCCAGGTCGGGTTCGGTGCCGAGGAACCGGGTGTCGCCGCCCAGGACGCGCAGCGTGGCCTCGTGTGCCGTGAACACGGCGTGGTCGCCGCCGTAGTACAGCAGGGTGCCGGGCTTGCCGACGGCCGTCGGCACGTTCTTGATCGCGCCGCCGAGGAAGCGGGCGCCGTGCCCGGCGACCCAGGCGGCCAGCGCGCGGGCGCCGGCCGGGTTGCCGGAGTTGAGGGTGACCAGGTCGCGCCCGGCGAGACCGTCGGCGGCCGGCTCCAGGGCGGTGAGCGTCGCGTCGAACGTGGTGAGGCAGGCGATGGTCAGCGGGCTCGCGGTGATCGCATCGCGGATGTCCACAGCGTGCGCCGCGCCCTGCTCGACCAGGGGCGCGGCCTTCTCCGGGCTGCGGTTCCACACCGTGGTGGGGTGTCCGGCGGCGACGTACGCCGACGCGAGCGCCGCGCCCATGGAGCCGAGTCCGACGACGGTCACGGGCGTGCGGGCAGGCGTGGGCATGGCTGCTCCAATGCTGGGGTGGGGTGGGGGCGCCGAGCGCTCACCCCAGCCTGGATCCGGCCGCCGGGTTCCTCAAGTACCCACTATTTCGTGGGGTACTCACCTTTCGGTGCGTGCGCCCGGGACCCTCGCGGCGGGCGCCCGCAGCCCCTGCCGCGCCCGGAGTCCCTTCAGGTCGCGGTCGCCCCCGCCTCCGGGTGCAGCCGCAGCCAGCCCGCCCACGCCGACTCGACCATCTCGCGCACGTCCCGCTTGGCCGTCCAGCCGAGCTCCGCCGTGATGCGGTCGGCGGCGGCGACGACCCGCGCGGGGTCGCCCGCGCGGCGCCCGGTGACCTCGGCGGGGACGGCCTTGCCCGTGACGTCGGCGATGAGGTCGACCATCTCGCGCACCGAGACGCCCTCGCCCCGGCCGACGTTGAGCGTCAGATCGGTGCCCTCGGGCACCTCGGCGAGGCGCCGGGCGGCGGCGACGTGGGCCTCGGCGATGTCCGCGATGTGGATGTAGTCGCGGACGCAGGTGCCGTCGGGGGTGGGGTAGTCCGCGCCGAAGATGCGCGGGGCGGCGCCCTCGGTGAGCTTCTCGAACACCATCGGGACGATGTTGAAGACCCCGGTGTCGGCCAGCTCGGGGGCGGCCGCGCCCGCCACGTTGAAGTAGCGCAGGCACGCCGTCCGCAGGCCCGTGGCCCGGCCCGTGGCGCGGGTCAGCCACTCGCCCGCGAGCTTCGTCTCGCCGTAGGGGCTGATCGGCAGGCAGGGCGTGTCCTCCGTCACCAGGCCGTTCTCGGTGTCGGGCATGCCGTACACGGCCGCCGACGAGGAGAAGACGAAGGACGGGACGCCCGCGTCCGTCACCGCCTGGAGGAGGACGCGCAGGCCGTCCACGTTCTCGCGGTAGTAGCGCAGCGGCTGCTCCACGGACTCGCCGACCTGCTTCTTCGCCGCGAGGTGGACGACCCCGCTGATCCCGTGCTCCTTCAGGGTGCGCGCGAGCAGGTCCGCGTCCAGCGTGGAGCCGGTCACGAGCGGTACGCCGTCGGGCACGCGCGCGGCGATGCCGGTGGACAGGTCGTCGTAGACCACCGTCCGCTCGCCCGCCTCGGTCATGGCGCGCACGACATGTGCCCCGATGTACCCGGCACCGCCGGTGATCAGCCAGGTCATGGTCAGCTCGTCCCCGTTCCGTCGTGTCCTGTGGCGTCGGCCGTCATCCCGGGCGCCGCGCCGCCCGTCGTCCCGGGCGCCGGGGATGTGTCCCGGACGCCCGGAAGGTGCAGTCTGGCAGAGGCGGGGTGAGGGACGGGTCAGCGGGCGTTTTCTCCGGTGCGCGGGGTGCCTCGGGGGCGCAGGGTGCGTGCGAGGCGCGTGAGCCGCCGCCGCGCGACCTCGGCCACGCCGCGCGCGCCCGGCGCGAGCCGCACCGCGAGGTTCCCGGCCCCCGTCGCGTACGGCTGGACGAGCAGGACGCCGTGCCGCGCGTGCGGCAGGGCCGTGCGGCGCAGCAGGCCGGGGCCCGCCACCGCGCGGGCCGTCGTCGCGCGGCTGGTGCCGTCGGTGAAGAGCAGCCGCACGCGCAGGTCGAAGACGTCGCCGTCGAGCGCGCCGAGGTCCAGGCGCACCTCCGCGGCCCAGGTCTCGCCGGGTGTCTCGGTGTTCAGGACGGCCGTGCGGCGGAGCTGCGGACGGCCGCCGCGGCGGGGCGCGAACCCCACGTCGACCACGGCGGGCCCGGCCTCCGCGACCCGCCCGTACAGCTCGTGCAGACGGAGCCGCAGCACCCCCGCGCGGGGGCGCAGCTCGGCGTCCACGGCGAGCGGCAGCAGCCGCAGCGGCCGGTGCAGGAGGTGGTCGAGGGTCACCTGGGGCAGGTCCTCGGCCCAGACAGGCGTGGCGTCGGCCGCGCGCGCGTACGGCGGGGCCAGCCGGGCGGGGCGCGCGGCCACCTGCTGGAGCCGGGCCAGGTCGCGGGGGTGCGCGGCGGCGAGCAGCACCCGGGCGATGACGCGGCCGGGCGCGGGCGCGGCCTCCAGGTCGGCCGCGTCGAACTCCGCGAGGTACGCGCGCGTGAGCTGCCACCAGCGGCGCTGGTACGCCGGGCCGCGCGCGGGCAGCTCCCGCGCGTACATGCGCAGGCTGTGGTCGAGGAACGTGGCGCGGGCGGCCCGCGCGAGCGCCGTGCCGCCGCTGCCGCCCGCCGCGCGCAGGACGTCCACGGCCTGGCGGTGGGCGGCGAGACGGGCCTCCCAGTTGGTGATCCCGGCCCGGTCGAGGGAGATCGACAGCTTGGCGGCGGCGCGCCGCACGTGCCACACGTACACGGGGTCCGGGACGAGCGCGACGCGCGGCGCGGCGGCCAGGACGCGCGCCCCGAACACGAAGTCCTCGTAGACGAAGCGGCCCTCGGGGAAGCGGACGGCGTGCGCGCGCAGGAAGTCCGTGCGGTACACCTTGCCGACGCACAGCGTGTCGCGGACCAGGCGCGGCCGCAGCTCGGGCCGGGGGACGAGCGCGGGCCTGCGGTACAGCTCGGGCTGCCAGGGCTGGTCCCGTCCGGAGGGCAGCTCGCGGCGCACGCACAGGCCGGAGGCCACGTCGGCGCCGTGCCGCTCGGCGGCGGCGACGAGCACCTCCGCCGCGCCCGGCGCCAGCACGTCGTCGCTGTCCAGGAAGGTCACGTAGGCGCAGGACGCGGCGTCGACGCCGTCGTTGCGGGGGGCGCCGCAGCCGCCGCTGTTGGCCGCGCGGCGCACCACTCGCACGCGCGGGTCGGCCGCGGCGAGGCCGCGCAGGACGGCGGGGCTGCCGTCGGTCGAACAGTCGTCGACGGCGATCACCTCGCCCACGACGGGCCCCTGGGCCAGCGCGGAGCGCACCGCGTCCGCGACGTGTGCCGCGTCGTTGTAGCCGATGACGACGACGGTGACGCGCGGGGCCGGTGGCCGCGCCGACGGAGGGTTCCGTTCCGCGGGGGAGATGTCCACGGGGGAAATGCTAGGGCTTGTCCAGAATTATCCGATTAGGGGCGCGGCGTAAGTCGTATGCCGCATATGGTGTTAAGAACGGGCGAAGCTGAGTAAACCTCCCCCTCGTGGAGGTCACGCAGGCAGAGACACCTCGCGCCGTGCTCGTTCCCGTCCTCACCATGCTGGCCGTCGGCCTGTGGGGCATCGAGCGCGGCTCCCTCTGGCGCGACGAGGGCGTCACGCTCCAGGTGGCGCGCCGCTCCCTGCCCGAGATCTGGCACCTGCTGCACTCCGTGGACGCCGTGCACGGCCTGTACTACCTGCTCATGCACGCCGTGCTCCCGTCCGGCGCGGGCGAGGTCGCCCTCCGCCTGCCGTCCGTGTGCGCCGCCGCGGCCACCGCCGGGCTCGTCGCGGCGCTCGGCGCGCGACTGGCCCGCCCGCGCGTCGGCCTGTGGGCCGGACTCCTGTACGCGGTCACGCCGTTCGCCGGGCAGTACGCGCAGCAGGGCCGGTCCTACGCGCTGGTCGCCGCCGGGGCCGCGCTGTCCACACTGCTGTTCGCCCGCGCGGCCGAGCGGCCCGCCCGCCGGGGCCCGTGGTGCGCGTACGGGGCCGCCACCGCCGTCACCGCGCTGCTGCACGAGCACGCCGTCCTGCTGCTCGCCGCGCACGCCGTGACCCTGCTGCTCGTCCGGGCCGGGGCACCGGTGTGGCGCGCCTGGGCGGGCGCGGCGGTCCCGGCCGCGCTGGCGCTGGTGCCGCTCGCCGTCGTCTCGCACCGCCAGGCGGCCCAGGTCGGCTGGCTGCGGCCGCCCGACGGCGCGGCGGTGGTGCGGCTGCTGCGGGACGTCACAGGCCCGACCCTCACGGTCGTCGCCGCCGAACTCGCCCTCGCCGCGCTCGCCCTGTGCGGGCCCTGGACCCGCCGCCCCACCGGCCGCGGACCACGGCTCCCGCTCCAGGCGGTCGCCCTGCCGCTCCTCGTGGTGCCGCCCGCCGTGCTGCTCGCCGTCTCGCAGCAGTGGCCGCTGTACCACGAGCGGTACGTGCTCTACTCCCTCGCGGGCGCGCCGCTGCTGGTGGCGGCCGGGTTCGAGCGCGCGGCCCGGCTCGCGCGGATGACCGGCGGCCCGCGCGAGCTGGGCGCCCTGGCGCTGGCGGGCGCGCTCGTCGCGGGCTGCGTCTTCTGGTGGCAGCTCCCGCTGCACCGCGGCGACCGGACGGCCGGGCGCGGCGAGGACCACGCGGCCCTCGCCGCCGTCGCCGCCCGCGAGGTGCGCCCCGGCGACGCGGTCCTGTACCTGCCGCTCATCGCCCGCCGTGTCCGCCTCGCCTACCCGGAGGGCTTCCGCGGCACCCGGGACGTGGCGCTGCGCGTGCCCGGCACCGCCTCCGGCACCCTCTACGGCCGCGAGTGGGACCCCGCGGCGCTGCGGCGCGCGCTCGCGGACGAGGACCGCCTGTGGGTGCTCACCGAGTCGGGCCCGCTGTGGCGCGCGGCCCGCGGCGGCGACGGCACGGAGAAGACCAAGATGCGCGTGCTGCGCCGGGACTTCACCCGGCGCGCCGAGCACGTCACGGTCGGCGGGTCGCTGCGGCTGTACGTACGCCGCTGAGGCCCGGGGCCTGAGGCCTGAGGCCTCGTCACGTACGCCCGAGGGGCTGGGCCCCCGTCACGTACGCCCTGCGAGTTGAGCCCCGCCCCACCGTCACGGACGCCGCGGGCCCGGCCCGCCGACCCGCGCGAGGACCTCGCCCGTGCGCGGTCCCCACGCCACCACCACCGCCTCCGGCGGTACCCGCTGCGCGGGGGCGAGCAGCAGCCAGCGCACGTGGTAGCGGCGGACCACGGCGGCGCGTTCGGCGCGGGTGGAGTCCGGCGCGAGGTAGTCCCGCACCGCGCGCAGCCGCCGCTGGCGGACGTCGTCGTCGAGCGAGGTGTCCGGCCAGGCGGGCGCGACGAGGTCGACGCCGGCGGCCGGGAGCGACCGCGTGGGCCGGTAGCCGTCGGTGAGCACCACGTCGCCGGGGCGCATCCGCGACGTCGCCCAGGTGTAGTCCGGCCACCGCGGCGGCTGGTCGAAGCCGATCGGGTCGAGCGCGCGCGGCACCACGGCACCCGCCTGGACCTGGAAGAACCCGACGGCCGCGCCGAGCGCGGTCGCCCCCGCCAGCGCCGCGCGGCGCGTCCCCCAGGGCCGGGGCGCCGCCAGCTCGACGGCGAGGGCGAACTGGAGCGGCACCAGGGTCAGGCCCAGGATGCGGCCGTAGGTGTAGTGGCCGCTGCACCAGCCGTAGGCCACCACCGCGCAGTCCAGCGCGAACATCAGCACCAGCGGGTCGCGGTGGTCCCGGCGCCAGCGGACGAACAGCGCCGGGAGGCCGAGCGCGGCCAGCCAGAAGCGCTGCGGCATCTCGGTGTAGAGCTGGCGGTGGATCCAGTCGACGCTCTGGTCGCCGACCAGCGCGAGCGGGTTGAAGTAGGGCCAGGTCGTGGCCACCGCCAGCGCGGCCGCGCACGTCAGGCCCCACCGCGGCAGCGTCCGGGCCAGGGCCGCGGCGCCGCGAATGGACCCGCCGCAGGCGAAGGACACCACGCCGATGACCGCGGCGACCGACGAGATCGGGTGGATGAGCAGGACGAGGCCGCACAGCGCGCCCAGGCCCGCGTGCCCCCGCCAGGACAGCGGGCCGCGGGCCGCCCACGCCCAGGCCCAGAACGCCAGGCCGATCGCGCACGTGGACGGGTAGCCCAGGTTCCCCGTCATCGACATCAGGCCCAGGTAGCCGCTCCACCACGCCGTCCGCGTGCCCCACAGCAGGACCATCGCGCCCAGGGCGAGCACCGGCGCCCACGGCCGGGGCGTGAGCACGCGTACGAAGCGGCCGATGCCCGTCAGCAGGACCAGCAGGTTCAGCGGTCCGGAGACCTTCACCACCTGCCAGCCGGCGAGGCCCGTGGTTTTGGCGACGAGGGCCTGGGCGACGGCGTACGGCGAGTAGTACGCGCTGCCGTCGCCCGGCAGGTCCGCCATCGGGTGGCGCGGGTGCAGCAGGTCCGCCCTGAGGCGTTCCACCACCGCCGCGTGCTGCCCGAAGTCGCAGCACATCGGCACCCGCCAGTACGCGAGCGTCATGACGAGCCAGAACAGCGCGCCGCACACCAGGTACGGTCCTGGCCGGCGCCGCCCGGCCCCGGAGGCCGTCGCGCCGCGGGCGGCACGGCGGACCTGCGGCGCCGGCAGCGTCGGCAGGGCCCTCATCCCAGGAGCCTGTCCGCGACGCGGGCGGCGGCGTGGCCGTCGTCGAGGTCGCAGTAGTCCTCGCGGAAGGACGCGTACGCCTCGGCGTGCCGGGCGGCCACCGCGTCGAGGTCGCGCAGCGCGGCCACGACGTCGTCGGTGGAGGCGAGCAGCGGCCCCGGCGCGCGGGTCTCGAAGTCGAGGTAGAAGCCGCGCACGGTGTCCCGGTAGTGCTCCAGGTCGTAGGCGTGGAACAGCATCGGGCGGCCGGTGTGCGCGAAGTCGAACATCAGGGACGAGTAGTCGGTGACGAGCACGTCGGCGACCAGCAGCAGTTCGGCGGCGCGGGGGTACGCGCTGACGTCGCGGACGAAGGGCGCGCGGGCGCCCGGCAGCCGGCCGGACGCCAGCGGGTGCTTGCGGACCAGCAGCACGTGGTCGTGGCCGAGCGCCCGCTCGGCGGCGCGGAGGTCGAGCGCCGACTCGTGGCGGAAGTGCCCCGGGCCCGCGGCCAGATGGTCGCGGTACGTCGGCGCATACAGCACCACCCGCTTGTCCGGCGTGAGGCCCAGTTCGTGCCGCACGCGGTCGGCGACCTTGGCGCGGTCGGCGGCGAACAGCACGTCGTTGCGCGGCGACCCGGCCTCCAGGACCTCCCCGTCGTAGGCGAGGGCGCGCCGCAGGTGCGCGGTGGCGAAGCGGCCGGGGGAGACCAGGACGGACCACTGGCGCGCCAGGCGGGGCAGCGCGTCCAGGTGGCGGTGGTCGGCGTACAGGGTGTCCGTCAGGTCGGTGCCGATGCGCTTGAGGGGGACGCCGTGCCAGGTCTGCACGACGGTCTGGCCCTCGCGCCGCTCGAAGAAGTCCGGCAGGTGGTCCGCGGCGACGATGCGGCGGCAGCGGGCCAGGGCCTCGTACCAGGCGGCGCTGTGCTCCTCCACGCCGAGTGCGCCGGGCGGCACCGCCGTCTGCTGGTCGCGCGTGACCCACAGGTGCTCGGTCTCGGTGCCGCGCCGCACCAGCTCCTCGTGCACGGCCCGCGGCGAGTCCCCGTCGAGGTACAGGACCGCGTCGCGCAGGGCCTGGGCGCGCTCGCGCGGGTAGTGCCCGGTGCGCAGCCGGTGGCGGCGGTAGGCGCCGCGCTCGGCGGGGGCGAGCACCGACCCGGACTCGATCACGAGCCGGTCGCCGAAGCGCCGCCCGACCGTGACCTCGCGCCCCTCGACGGTACGGCGCTCCGGCAGCGCCGCGCCCAGCGAGGCGAGCACCCGCACCGGAACGCCGGGGCCGCTCTCCCCGGCCTCGCGCAGGAAGGCGTACCAGCGGCCCTGGCGCAGCAGGCCGCCGCCCGGGGCGAACACCGCGCGGAAGCGGGCGCTGCCCTCGTGCAGGTTCCGCTCCACCGGCACGGTCACCTCGTCGTCGCGGACGCTGTGGCGCAGCACGAGGTCGGCCGTCGGCCAGCTCGCGGGGGTCGCCGTGCCCTCGACGGTCAGGGAGCCGTCGGTGGCCCACAGCACACGGTCGGCGACGGGCTGCCGGGTGAGGTCGACGACGAGGCGGCCCTGGTCGTCGGCGGTGGCGCACAGCTCGCGGCCGGGCCGGGACGCGTACCGGCCCGGCGGCAGCCCGAGCGCGGCGGCCACCGGGACCAGGCTGCCGTCGGCCAGGACGAGGTGGGCCTGCCAGCGGTCGCCGTGCGCCGGCTCGACCTGGGCGGGCGCGTGGTGCGGGGCGGGCGGCACGTCCTCCAGGCCGGCCAGGCGCAGGCGGGCGTCGAAGCGGTACCCGGCGACGGCCAGGGGGCAGTCGAACACCGCCTGGGCGTTGCTCAGGCGCAGCGCCCTGGGGTGGACGTCGTCGTGGAGCGTGCCCGTCAGCACCACGTCGCCGCCGTCGAGGCGGTGGGAGTCCACGCGCGCGGTGTACTCCTGGACGCGCAGCACCAGGCGCCCCTTGCTGAAGCCGGCCGCGAGGCGGACGCCGTCCTCCAGGTCGCGGACCAGCGTCTGGGTGCCCGCGCCGTCCTCGGCGCGCACGGCCGCGCGCCGGACCCTGCCGTGGCCCGCGACGACGACGCCGAGCAGCCAGTTGCCGGGCTGCCAGCGGCCCTCGATCCGCAGCCGCTCGGGGTTGATCCGCATCTCGAAGCCGGACCGGTCGTAGCAGTGCACCCGCTGCCCGGAGGCCTCGGTCGCCTCGGGCGCGGCGACCGTGCGGGTCGGCACGTACCGGAACTGCCCGCGCGCGTGGGCGGACTTCAGCAGCCCGGCCTTCACGCTGTGCGCGGCGCGGGCCGCCTCCAGGTTGCGCACGTACGCGTAGCCGCGCAGGCGCAGCGTGCCGTCCGCGTCCCAGACGGCCTCGCGCAGCCGGGCCACGACGGGCAGTTCGCCCTTGCCGAGCCGGGTGACCTCCTTGGGCAGGGCGCCCACGCCGGGGAAGGCCGCGTACCGGCGCAGGGCGCCGCGCACGGTGAACGCGCCCTTGCCGCCGCGCCGTTCCCCGTCGAGGAGCCCGATCAGCTCCTCTCCCCGCCCCTCGCGCACCAGGTGCCACTTCACACGCAGGTCGACGGGGAGCCGGCGCGGCACGGAGGGGTCGCAGGCGCGCAGGAAGGCGGCGGTGCCCTCGAGGAACGCCGCCCGGTACTCGGGGCCGCCCATGGGCAGGCCCTCCAGGAAGTACACGAAGTCGTCCCGCAGGCAGGACGCGTCGTACACCGCCTTCAGCTCCGGCGCGTGCCCGGCGAGGAAGGAGCTGACGTCCGCGCAGGCCGCGATCCGGTCGCGCACGCCCTTGACGTCGGTGCGCCGCCGCGTGATGGAGCCCTCGCGCACCCGCCAGTAGTAGACGTGTTCGCTCAGCACGTCCACGGCGCCGGCGAGGAAGTGCGCGGGGATCATCACCGGGGTGTCCTCGTACAGCCGTCCCTCGGGGAAGGCGAAGTCGTGCCGGTCCCAGAAGTCCCTGCGGAACACCTTGTTCCAGGCGACGCGGTCGGCGAGCAGCGCGAGGTCGCGGCTGATGTGGGTGCGGGTGCGCGAGCCGGTCAGCCACTGGTACTGCCAGGCCTGGGAGCGGCCGCGCGCGGTGAGCCGCCAGACGTTGCCGGTGGCGAAGTCGGAGCCGCTCGCGTCCAGGCTCGCGACCATCCGGGCGTACGCGCCGTGCGGCACCACGTCGTCGCTGTCCACGAACGTCAGATAGGTGGCCGCCGGATCGGCGTGCCGCACCCCGGTGTTGCGGGCGGCGCTCAGGCCCGCGTTGTCCTGGCGCACATAGGTGAAGCGCGGGTCGCGGGCGGCGAAGGCGCGGGCGATGTCGGGGCTCGCGTCGGTGGAGCCGTCGTCGACGAGGACGACCTCCAGGTCACCGGCCTTGTCCCCGGTGCCGACCGACTGCTGGGCGATCGACTCCAGGCACTCCTCGAGGAACTCCTCGACGTTGTAGATGGGCACGACGACGCTGAGTCGGGGCTGCACGGCGACCGGCCTTTCATGGGAATATTCCTGGGCGTATGGGATCAATACTCCTATTACGGGGATATCCATCCGGTTTGCCGTGCCGTGTCGGCCTTCGCGGCGCCGATCACCCCTACGAGTGAGGGTTCTTCGGCGGTCCGTACGCATTGGCTACCGTCGGTGCGCATGTCGCGCTTCTCCGTTGTCGTGCCCGCCCACCGCGTCCAGGGGTACCTGAGGGAGTGCCTGGACTCCGTGCTCGGCCAGTCGTTCGGCGACCTCGAACTGATCGTCGTCGACGACGCCTCCCCCGACGGCTGCGCGGACATCGGCGCCGAGTACGCGCGCCGCGACCCGCGCGCCCGCCTCGTCCGGCTGCCCGAGCGCCGGGGCCCCGGCCCCGCCCGCAACGCCGGAGCCGACCGCGCCACCGGCACCTATCTGCTCTTCCTCGACGGTGACGACCTGCTGCTCCCCGGCGCCCTCGCCGCCGCCGACGCCGCCCTCACGGACGCGGGCGACCCCGACGTGCTGCTGTTCGGCCACGACCGCACCGACTGGTGGGGCGACGTGCGGCCCGGCGGCGACGACGTGGCCGGTGACCCCCTCGCCGTGACGCCCGCCGCCTGGAACCGCGCCGTGCGGCGGGAGTTCTGGACCGGCCGGCACCTGGCGTTCTCCACCGGCCCCTACGAGGCCGTGGTGCCCGCGCACCGGGCGGTCCTGCTGGCCGGGGACCGCGTCGCCGCCCTGGACCGGGCCTGCGTACGCCGGCGCGAGCGGCGCGACGGCGGCCTCGCCCACGCGCCCGGCGAGCGCCACCTGACGGTGCTCGACCGCTACGAGGACCTGTTCACCGCCGGCTACGACCGGCCCGACGCCGCCGCCCGGCTCTACCCGGGTGCCGTCCGCCACCTGCTCGCCGTCGCCGGCGACCCCGGGCGCCTGCCCCGCGACGAGCGGCCCGCGTTCTTCCGCCGCGCCGCCCGGCTCCTCGCCGCGCACCGGCCGCCCGGACACGAGCCCGCGTCGGCCGAGGAGCGCGCCCTCGCCGACGGCTCGTACCGCGCCTACCGGCGCCTCGAGCGGTCCGCGGCCCGGAGCGCCGCCCTGCGCGCCCAGCTCACCCGGCGCCGCAAGCAGCTCGCCGACCGCGTCAAGCGCACCGCCTACCGCGCCGAGCTGCGCACCGCGCGCCTCGACCCGCACCTCGCCGTGTACGGCGCGTACTGGAACCGCGGTGTCGCCTGCAACCCGGCCGCCATCCACGCCAAGGCCCGCGAACTCGCCCCGCACGTCCGGGGCGTCTTCGTCGTCTCGTACCACCACCGGCACCGGGTCCCGCCCGGCGTCGACCACGTCGTCGCGGACTCGCTCGGCTACTGGCGGCTCATGGCCCGCGCCACCTACCTGATCAACAACTCCAGCTTCCCCGGCGGCTTCACCAAGCGCCCCGGCCAGGTCTACCTCCAGACCCACCACGGCACGCCCCTGAAGAAGATGGGCATGGACCAGCGGCGCTACCCGGCGAGCACGCACAACCTCAGCTTCCGGCGCCTGCTGGCCCACGTCGACCAGTGGGACTACAGCCTCTCCGCCAACCCGCACTCCACCGAGACCTGGGAGCGCGTCTACCCCTCCGCGTCCTACCGCGCCCTGGAGCTCGGCTACCCGCGCAACGACGTGTACTTCACCGCGACCGCCGACGACGTCACCCGCGTCCGCAAGGAACTCGGCGTCCAGGAGGGCCAGAAGGTCCTGCTGTACGCCCCCACCCACCGCGACTACCAGAAGGGCTTCCTGCCCCGCCTCGACCTGGAGCGCTTCGCCGCCGCGCTCGGCCCCGCGTACGTCCTGCTGGTCCGCGCCCACTACTTCTACGGCGCCGCCGCGGACCTCGCCGCCACGCACCCGGGCATCGTCGACGTCACCGGGCACCCGCGCGTGGAGGACCTGTGCCTGGCCGCCGACGCGCTGGTCACGGACTACTCCTCGCTGATGTTCGACTACGCCTGCCTGGACCGCCCGATCGTCACCTACGCCCCCGACTGGCAGGCCTACCGGCTCGCCCGCGGCACCTACTTCGACCTCCTCTCCGGCCGCGAGGGCGAGACCCCCGGCGCGGTGGCGACCACCGAGGACGAGCTGATCGCGCTGTTCTGCGACGGCGCCTGGGACACCGACGCCACCACCCGGCTGCGCTCCGCCTTCCGGGCCCGCTTCTGCCCGTACGACGACGGAGGCGCGGCCGAGCGGGTGGTGCGCCACCTCTTCCTGGGCGGCGCCTGAGGAGACGTCAGCCCTTGGCCCGTTCCGCCTTCTCGTAGGGCGAGCGCACCGGGAAGTACGCCGCCAGGAACGCCCGCAGCGCCAGCGCCCGCTCCTCCTCCGCCAGGCCGCCGCCGGGCGACTCGCCGACGCAGAACGCGGTCTTGTGCCGCGACTGGAGCAGCCGCCCGAGCCGGGCGTGGTGGGCGCGGTCGGCGATGTCCACGAAGTCGTACGTGATCGACCCCGGCACCGCCCGCCCCGTCAGATACGCGTAGTGCTGGAACAGCGACGAGACGACGGAGTGGTCGCCGTTGCCCCGGAACGCGCTGCGGGCCGTCGCCGCCAGCTCACGGCCGTACCGCTCGGCGAGCTCCTGCAGGACGCTGCGCCGCAACGCGTACGGCACGTGCAGCAGGCAGTGCGTCGCGGTGCGGCCGAAGTCGCGGCGCAGCAGCTCCCGGTTGTTCTTCGCGGCGGCCAGGTAGCCCTCGTCGGCGGCGGACACCGGCAGGTCGGGCACGGAGACCGACGACCAGAAGAACCGGGTGAGCCCGTTGGGCAGGAAGAAGGTGTCCGGGGCGGTGGGGCGGCCCAGGAACATGTCGTCGTTGACGTACAGGAAGTGCTCGGACAGGCCCTCGATGCGGTGGAGCTGGGTCTCGATGGCGTGCGAGTTGAACGTCGGCAGGCAGGCGTCCGGGTCGGCGAACAGCTCGCGGTGGTCGACCACCGTCACGCCCGGGTGCGCCGTGTCCAGCCACGCCGGGACCTGGCCCGCCGTGACCAGGTAGACGTGGCGCACCCAGGGCGCGTACATCGCCAGGGACCGCAGCGAGTACCGCAGCTCGTCGCGGTTGCGGAAGCGGACCGGGCCCGTGTCGGCCGAGGCGGCGTCGCCCGGCCTGCCCAGGGCGGTGGCACGGGCCGCGCGCCACTGCGGGTCGGTGTCGTCGACCCAGGTGTAGACGGCGTCGACGGGGAAGCCGACGTCCTTCATCAGGAGCTGCGTGAACACCTCCAGCGTCGGGTACTCCCGCTCGCCGACGCGCAGCCGCGCGGTGGGCGTGAGCGACGGGAGCTGGTACCCGGCGAGCGTGCTGCCGAACGGCGCCCGCCAGGCCCACCCGCTCTCCTCCGGCTCGCCGGTGCGGGTCCAGAACGCCACCGTGCACGCCTGCTGCACGCCGTGGCGCAGCGACAGCGTCGACGTGGTGACCGGCTTGAAGACCTTCAGGCCCGCCATCTCGCCGAGGCTGTCCAGGCGCTCGGCGAGCACCACCCCCGGCGCGGCGTCCCGCGGCCGCACCAGCTCGGCGTAGACCGGCCGGCCCTGGAGCACCTCGGCGAGGGCCTTCAGGGCGGCGTCGCGGTGGTCGTCGGCGACGGCGAGGGTGTGCGAGGCCCCGCTGCCGTGCGTACGGACCAGGATGTACGGGACGTCGTGCGTCTGGAGCGCGGACGCGGTCAGGTCGAGGTTGAGGGCGGCCATGCGGGCGGCGAGGACGTCGTCGCGCTGCTCGGCCAGGCGGCCCACCGAGCGGATCAGGCGCGGGTGCGCCGCCCGGATCTCCTCCTCGCGGGCCCGCTCGTCGGCCGGCGCCCCGGCGACCAGGGTGTGCGGCGCGGTCGGCCGGAAGCCGGGGCCGCCGGAGGCGACGCCGAGCGCCACCTTGTCCGCGCGCTCGGCGAGCCGCTCGGGCCGGTCGCGGCCCGCGACGAGCCGCGCGTACAGCTCCTCCCACAGCGCGGTCACGCGCGCGGACGAGAAGCGGTCGTACACGCCCTTGCGCGCGGCCCGCGCGAAGTCGAAGCGGGTGGTGTCGTCGGACATCAGCTCCGCCATCGCGGAGGCGAGCTGCTCCACGTCGCCGGGCGGCACGAGCAGCCCGTCCACCCGGTGCCGCACGATCTCGGCGGGGCCGGTCAGGACGTCGTACGCGACCACCGGCACGCCCGCCGCGAGCGCCTCGAGGAGCACCAGCGGGAACGCCTCGTTGTGGCCCGCGGTCATCAGCGTCATGCCCGCCTTCGCCCACTCCGCGGCCATGTCCTGGCACGGCCCGAGGAGCTCCACCCGGTCCTGGAGGCCGTAGGCGTCCACCAGGCGGCGCAGGCTCTGCTCCCGGTGGCCGCTGCCGAAGACCCGCAGCGTCCAGTCCGGGTGCGCCTCGGCGATCCGCGCGAACGCCCGGACCGCGTGGTCGACCCGCTTCTCGCCGGTGAGGCGCGCGGCCATCACCACGACCTTGGCGCGGCCGTCGGCGCGCGGCCGGAAGCCGTCCGGCACGGCGTTGGGGATCACCGCCAGCTCCGGCGCCGTCGCGCCCAGGGACTCCGCGATCCACTCCCGGGTCCGCTCCGTCAGCGTGACCAGGGCGTCCAGGCGCGGCGCGTACAGCAGCAGCGGCTCGCCGGAGGAGCCCCGGCGCTGCGTCGGCCGGTGCTCCTGGTGCACGGTCACCACGCGGGCGGGCGCCAGCTCGACCGCCGCGGCGAGCAGCGCGGGCGTGGTCGTCACCAGCACGTCGGAGTCGAGCGTGGTCAGCGCCGCGCGCAGCTCCACGTCCGCGAGCCGGTCGAACGCCGACTCCCAGGCGGGGTCGATCAGTTCGCTGGGCAGCGCCGCGAGCGTCCGGCAGGCGGCCTCGTCGAGGCGGGACACGCGCACCGGCCGCTCGGGCGTCAGCGTGCGGTCCACCAGGTAGCGCACGGGCAGCTCGCGCGCCTCGGGGAAAAACGGCTCGGGCCGGGTGCGGAAGACGGACAGGACCTCCACGTCGTGCCGCTCGGCGAGGTGCAGCGCCTGCGTGTAGGTGGCGAGCTCCGTGCCGCCCATCTCGTCTCCCCAGCCGAGGAGGTAGGTGATCTTCATGAGGTCTCCTTCTGCTCGTCGAGGTGGTGCGTCAGGTCCAGGCAGGTCACGGCGAAGGCGCCGGACGCGGTGAAGTGCGGGTGCGCGCGCACCAGGCCGCCGCCCGCGAGGGCGACCACCCGGAACGGCGTGGGGAACGCCGACGGCAGATCCCGTACGTCGGTCAGCCGGCGCCCGAGCGGAACCCCGGCCACATGGAACTCCCACACCCACTGGCCGGGCCCCGCCGCCGCCATCGCCGCCAGCGGCAGCGCGAAGCGGAACCGGTCGCCGGTCCAGGCCAGTGGCACCGGCACGGCCCGCCCGTCCCGCCGCCGCACCGCCTGCGCCGGGCCCGTGCCACGGGCCGCGACCAGCCGCCCGTGCACCGTGATGCCGTCCCCGCGCGGCTCGAACCGCACCAGCTCCGCGCGCGGCCGCGACCGCGTCACCTGCACCACGGCCCGCCCGCCCCGGCAGCGCACCAGGCGCAGGAGCGTCCCGGTGCGCGGGTTCGGGGCGTACGGCAGCGTCGGCGTGGCCGGCGCCGGGGTCTCCGTGAGCGTCAGACCGTGCCGGCGTACGCGGCCGTCGGCCCCGGTCACCACGAGGGTGAGCCGCCAGACGCCGTCGCTGAGGACGGGGCCCTGGCCTGGGCGGACGGGGGTCGCGGCGTCGTAGAGGGTCGCCGTCGCGGTCAGCAGGGGGGCGCCGGTGCCGAGCCGCTCGACGGTCAGCGGTACGCGGTGGCGGCGCGGGCCGCGGGTGATCAGGAGCTCCGCCGCGCGCAGGTCCGGGGCGGGCAGGGGCAGGGCGAGGTTCAGGGTGCGGCTGTCCCTGAGGGACAGGTGGACGGGGGTGAGCAGGGTGCCGCCGCGGTGGCGGCCTGCGGCCAGGCGTTCCGCGCGGTAGCGGGCGGAGCGGGCCGCCCGCCGGGCCCTTCGGGCCAGGCCGACGAAGAGATGGTAGGCGTGCATTGCCCTACTTTGCCCGGTGTGGGGCCCTCGGGCGGCGTGCGGCGCGCGGGCCTCCCCTTTCCCACCCGCCCACCCGTGCAGCCCTGGCCTTGCCCGCCCGGCCCCGACGCGGAGCGCTTTCCCGCCGTCGCGCGTTCTTTCCCGCCCCCCCCCACCCGTGCCGCCCCGGCCTTGCCTGCCCGGCCCCGACGCGGAGCGCTTTCCCGCCGTCGTGATTCCGCCGCGGTAACCGCTGTGGGCAGTCGTCCCGCGGGGCGATGGGGGTCCCCCCTGCTCGAGCGAAGCCGAGAGCTTGGGGGAGGGTGCGCACAGCCCCAGGTGCCGATCAGCGGGACGCTGGGGTTACGGGCCGGGGGGTGACCGGGGGCGCGGGGGGCCTGGGGCCCTGGAGGAGGCGGCGTACGGTTCGGTGGGCTGCGGCCCCGTCGTCGTAGGGGCAGAACCGCTCCCGGAACGCCCTCCGCAACTGCGCCGACCGCGACCCCCGCCAGTGCCCGGACGCGAAGATGTCCGCGAGCTCGTCCTGCCCGCGCGCCACCGCCCCCGGCGGAAACGCCCGCACGTCGAAGTAGGTCCCGCGCGCCGCCTCGTAGGCCTCCCAGTCGTCGGCGTACAGGACGACGGGCCGGTCCAGGTCGGCGTAGTCGAACATCAGCGGCGAGAAGTCCGTGACCAGCGCGTCCGCGGCCAGGCACAGCCGCCCGGGGTCGCTCTCGCCGGACACGTCGAGGCACCGCCCGGCGAGGTGGGACGGCAGCGGTTCCGCGTCGGCGTGCGGGGCGTGCACGAGCACGGTGAAGCGCGGCCCGAGGCGCCGCAGCAGCAGCTCCAGGTCGACGCCGAGCCGCTGGGTGCGCCGGTAGTCGCGGTACTCCGGCGCGTACAGGATCGCCGTCGTGCCCGGCGCCACGCCGAGGCTCTCGCGCAGCCGGGCCACGTCGGCGGAGGTGGCCCGCTGGTAGCGGTCGGTGCGCGGGCAGCCGTACTCCAGCGTGGTGTACGCCGCCGGGTACGCCCGCTGCCACGCCAGGGTCGCGGGCCGGCTGGGCGACAGGACGTAGTCCCAGGTGTCGGCGTCCCGCAGCAGGGCCGCGACGTCCGTGCGGGACGCCACCGCCGGGCGCTCCAGGAGGTCGACGCCCTCGTGCCCCAGCGGCGCCCCCCGGTGGCAGCGCACGACCACCTGCCCGGGCCGCTTGACCAGGCGCGGATCGAGGCCCGCGTCGCTCACCAGGTACGCGGCGCGGGCGAGGGCCGTCCAGTACGCGGCCGTGCCCGGCGCGAGCCTGCGGGTCCCGGCCGGGACGGTGTGGTGGAGCGCGGCCGGGGCGAGCCACGCGGTGCGCACGTGCGGCGCGTGCTCGCGGAACGCGGCCTCCAGGGCCCCCGGGTCCCCGCCGTAACCTCGCCCCTCACCCGCCGTGAACACCGCGAGGTCCGCGCGCACCGGAAGCCGCCGCTGCGCGCGGTAGTGCAGCCGCAGCAACGCGCCCCTCGCCCGGCCGAGCGCCCCGGCCGCGCCCCGCCGGACCGCCGCGCCCGTCCGGCGGACCGCCCGCAGGGCCCGGTACAGGCGGTGCGAGCCCAGCCGCACCAGGGCATGGCGCAGCCGGGTGCCCGGGAGCGGGCGCGCCCCGGGCACGTGGAAGCGGCGGTAGTGGACGCGCGCCGCGCGCAGGAACGCGGCGCGGCTGCCGCGCGGCAGCCGCTCGGGCCCGCTGTGGATCGCCAGCAGGTGGTCGACCATCCGCCGGAAGACCGGCCCGCGCCACCGCTCGGCCGGGCCGGGCCGCCCGTCGAGGAACGCGAACACCCGTTCGTATTGCGCGAAGACGTCGAAGGGGGCGGGTCCGGGCGCCCCGGGGACGCCGCCGTGCCGCCGTTGCCGGTGGCGCACGCACACCCGGTCCAGCGTGGCGACCGAGTCCGCCGACACCATCAGCGGGTACGTCCACGGGACGTCCTCGTACGCGCCAGGTGGGAAGGTCAGGCCCAGCCGCTCGACGAACGCGCGGCGGTGCGCCTTGTTCCAGGCCACCGGCGGCAGCCGCAGCAGGCCGGGGCGGTCGGCGAGCGCGAAGGGGGCCGGGCCCTCCTCGGTGAGCAGGGGCGCGAGCCGGTCGCGGACGCGCTCACCGGTCCGGTGCACGCGCTCGTGGTCGTAGACGAGGACGTCCGGCTCGGCGGTCTCCTTCAGCCGGTCGGCGATCGCCTGGAGGGAGCCAGGGGCCAGGGTGTCGTCGCCGTCGAGGAAGAGCAGGTAGTCGCCGGTGGCGTGCTCCATGCCCGCGTTGCGCGCGCGGCCGGGGCCCCCGTGCCCGTCCAGGCGCACGACGTGCACCCGCGGGTCGCGGGCCGCGAACTCGTCCGCGGCGGAACCGCGGCCGTCCGGCGAGCGGTCCTCGACCGCGATCAACTCCCAGTCCGTGCAGCTCTGTTCCAGGACGGACGTCAGGCACGCGGGCAGATACGCCTGCACCTGGAACACGGGGACGATGACACTGAACCGGGGCACGGCACATCCAGGGGTCGGCGCGGGCATTCTGCCCGGGAACGTCCTATGAGGTGATTGAGTTACGCCGGGGTGTCTCCATCGGGGGACGGCGGTCAAGCGAACGACCCAGGGGCGGTCCCGTGCGGAACCGCCCCTGGGTCGTCAACTGCCTTACTACACGCGCCCTTTGGCGCCCGGAGCCACGGTGTACGCGTGGGCGTGTGCGTGCGCGCGCTTGACGGGCGTACGCCGTGCCGGGCGCACGCCGGGGAGCGCGGCGGGCGCGCTCACTTGACCGCGCCCGCCATCACGCCGGACACGAACTGCCGCTGGAACGCGAAGAACACGGCCAGCGGGATCACCATCGAGATGAACGCGCCGGGCGCGAGGATCTGCACGTTGTCCCCGAAGAACCGCACCTGCTGCTGGAGCGCCACCGTGATCGGCGGGCTGCCCGCGTCCGCGAAGATCAGCGCGATCAGCATGTCGTTCCACACCCACAGGAACTGGAAGATGCCGAGCGAGGCGATCGCCGGGGCGCCGAGCGGCATCACCACCCGTACGAACAGGCGCAGTTCGCCGGCGCCGTCGAGACGGGCCGCCTCCAGGAGCTCCCGGGGGATCTCCGCGAAGAAGTTCCGCAGCAGGAAGATGGCGAACGGCAGCCCGAAGGCCGTGTGGAAGAGCACCACGCCCGTCGTCGTCTCGAAGATGCCGACCTTGCCGAAGAGGTCCGACACCGGCACCAGCGCCACCTGCACCGGCACCACCAGCAGCCCCACCACCCCGAGGAACCACCAGTCGCGGCCGGGGAACTCCATCCACGCGAACGCGTACCCGGCGAGCGAGCCGATCACCACGACGAGCAGCGTCGCCGGGACGGTGATGGACACGCTCGTCAGGATCGAGTCCGTGATCGTCTCGTCCTTCAGGAGACTGGAGTAGTTCTCGAAGGTGAGCTGCGACGGCGCGCCGAAGACCTTCCACCACCCCGTCTCGCTCATGTCCTCCTTCGTGCGCAGCGAGCCGATGAGCAGCCCGAGGGTCGGCACCAGCCAGAACAGGCCGATCAGGATGAGGACGACCCGCACCGCGGTGCCGCCGAGCAGCGCGGCGATCCGGCCCCCAAGGGACTGCTTGGCCTTGACGACACCGCCCGACGCGGCGGCCTGAGTGGGCACGGTCATCGCTTGGCCTCCCGCCGCATCCGCCGCATGTTGAACCACATCACCGGGATCACGAGCAGGAAGAGCAGCACCGCGATCGCGCTCGCCACGCCGTTGTCCTGCGTCCCGAAGGCCGAGTTGTAGAGCTGTACGGCGAGCACGTTCGCCTCGTCCTTGGAGGAGCCCGGCGGGATCACGAAGACCAGGTCGAAGATCTTCATCACGTTGATCATCAGCGTGACCAGGACCACCGCGAGGACGGGTGCGAGCAGCGGCACCGTGACCCGGCGGAACACCTGCCACTCGTTCGCGCCGTCCACCCGCGCCGCCTCCAGGAGCTCGCGCGGCACGCTCGCCAGGCCCGCCGCGATGAGCACCATCGCGAACCCGGCCCACATCCACACGTACGAGCCGATGACGGCGGGCGTGATGAGCGACGGGCCGAGCCAGTCGACGCCGTCGTACGGCGCGCGGAAGTTGGAGCCGGGGTAGCGGAGCAGCGCCCCGTCGGCCTCCTTCGGCAGGGCGAACGTGCCGTCGTCCGACGCCTTCGTGGAGGCCACGACCTCGCCGTCCTTGACGGCCTCGATCCTGATGCCGGGGTAGCCGAGCTCCGCCGGGTCCGGCGCGTTGACCTCGCCGCGGCCCTTGCCGCGGGTGAAGTCCTGCCAGGCCGTGCCGGTGACCTTGTCCGGCTCGGCCTGCGCGGGCTTCGCGGACTTCGCGTCGTCCGGCATCTTGTTCGGCGGTACGCCGGTCAGCGGCAGCGCCACCGGCTGCCCGGCCCGCACCGGCTCGCGGGTGATGAACGCGCCGCCGCCCGCCTCCTTCATCGGCGAGCGCGCGGCGAGGTGCCCGCTCGGGAAGTTCGACGACTCCGCGAACGTGTCGTGCACCCCCACCCACACGGCGTTGGCCACGCCGCGGTCCGGGTTCGACTCGTACACGAGCCGGAAGATGATGCCCGCCGCCAGCATGGAGATGGCCATCGGCATAAAGATCACGATCTTGAACGCCGTGCCCCAGCGCACCCGTTCGGTGAGCACGGCGAAGATCAGGCCGAGCACCGTCGCCACGGCCGGCGCGAACACCACCCAGATCGCCGTGTTCTTGATCGCCGTGCGGATGCCGTCGTCCTCGAACATCGTCTCGTAGTTGCCGAGACCGGTGAAGTCGCCGCCCTTGTCGAAGAAGCTGCGCAGCACCGAGTACCCGATCGGGTACAGCACGAGCGCCCCGAGCAGCACCAGGGCGGGCAGCAGGAACAGGGCCGCGACCACCTTGCGGGTGCCGGTCACGCCCTTGCGGGGACCGGCGCCGCGCGGGCCGGTCGTCGTCGTACGCGCTGAGCCGGCCGGGGGCACCGCCGCGGTGCCCCCGGCGTCCGGGATCGCCATCGCCGCGTCAGCTCTTCGGGTACGCCTTGGCCGCCGCGTCCTCCAGCGCCCGCTGGGTGCCCGCGACGTCCTTCGGGTTCTTCAGGAAGTCCTGCAGGGCCTTCCACTCGCCCTTGCCGGGGGTCCCGCCGAAGGCCGGGGGAGCCTGGTCGGACATGTCGAAGCGGATGTCGTCGCCCGCCGCGATCAGCGCCTTGGCGATGCCCCGCTGCACGTCGTTCGGGTACGCGGCCAGGTCCAGGTTCTTGTTCGGCGAGACGAAGCCGCCCGCCTCGGCCCAGATCTTCGCGGCGTCGGGCGAGGCGAGGTACGTGAGCAGGGCCTGCGCGCCCTTGCCGTCCTTCAGCGCGACCGCGGCGTCACCGCCGACCACCGCCGGGGACTCCTTCCCGACCGCCGGGAACGGGAACACCTTGGCGTCGGTGCCGATCTTCGCCTTCGTCTCCGAGATGGACAGCGACACCATGTCGCCCTCGAAGACCATGCCCGCCTTCGGCTGGTCGCCGCCGACGAACGTCTGCTTCACGGACGCCGGGAACTCCGTCTGCAGCGCGCCGTTCGCGCCGCCCGCGACGAAGCCCTTCTTCCCGAAGAGCCCGCCGAGCGTCGTCAGCGCCTCCTTGACCGACGGGTCCGTCCACTTGATCTTGTGCTGGGCGAGCTGGTCGTACTTCTCGGGGCCCGCCTGCGACAGGTAGACGTTCTCGAACCAGTCGGTGAGGGTCCAGGCCTCGGCCCCGCCCACCGACACGGGCGCCACCCCGGAGTCGTAGACCGTCTGCGCGGTCCGCATGAACTCGTCCCAGGTCTTGGGCTCCTCGACCCCCGCGTTCTCGAAGACCTTGGTGTTGTACCAGACCAGCGACTTGTTGGCCGCCTTGAAGTACACGCCGTACTGCTTGCCGTCGACCGCGCCGAGCTTCTTCCAGCCGTCCGCGTAGTTCTCGTCCAGCTCCTTCTGCGCCGCGGCGCCCAGGGGCTTGGCCCACTTCCGCTCCACGGCCTGCTGCACCGCGCCGACCTGCGGCAGCATCGCCACGTCCGGGGGCTCGCCGCCCGCCACCTTCGACGCCAGGAAGCTGATGATCGGCTCCTGCGCGGGGACGAAGGAGACCTCGGCGCCCGTGCGCTTCTCGAACTCGTCGAGGACCCGGAGGAAGACCTTGCGCTCCGCGCCTCCCCACACCGCGGAGACCGACAGCTTCTGCCCGTCCAGCTTCGGCAGGTCCACGGTGGCCGCGGTGGTCCCGCCACCGCCGTCGCCGTTCCCGTCGTCCTTGTCCTTGTCGTCACCACCGCACGCGGTGAGCCCCAGCGCGAGGGCGCCGACCGTGGCGGCGGCGACGAAGCGGCCGGCCGCGCGTGTACGAAGAGTGCTGCGCATCTCTGCCCCGTTCTCTTCCCCTGACAGTCCGTTCCCGGCCTGTTTACGCCCGGGCGGGTGGGGCGGCAAGACGGTCTACGGTGTCAACTCGTAGATCGTGATGCCGGTGTGACGGCCCGTCGCCTCTTCCCGCCTCCCCGCCCACCTGTGGCTCCGCCGGGGGCGCGGGTCCCGTGCCCGCCGCTGCCGCGGCGGTTTTCTCCCCCCCCCCCCGTCCACTCGTGGCACCCGTGACACCCGTGGCACCCCCCACCCATGGGCACAGCCTGAAGTGCCGAGCGACGCCTGCGGCAAGGGCAAGGGCAAGGACCAGCCCCCATCCCGGCTCCGCGGCAGCGCTACAGCAGCGACGGCACCCGCTCCGCCGAGACCTCTCGGGTCGCCCGGTCCAGGGCGCTGGCGAGGAGGGCCAGGTCCGTGGGGCCGTTGCCCAGTTCGCGGACGGGGCGGCGCGTGGGGGGATCGCCCATGCGGTCCCACTCCAGGGGGACCACGGTGGGACGCAGGGTCGCCGTCCGGGGGATGCGCCCGGTCACCCGGCCCGCCTGGAAGGCGGTGACCTTGCCGTCGGGGCCCAGCAACTCCCCCCGCCCGGGGGCGGGATCCTCGACCCCGCCCCCCGGCGGGTCCAGCACGACCCGCAGCCCGGCCCGCCGCCCCACCTCCGTCTCCGCCACGCGCTCCACCGCCCGCACCGCGGCCACCAGATGCACCCCGAGCCGCTCCCCGTCCCGGGCCACCGCCTCCAGCGCCCGTACGACCGACCCGGCCGCCGGCCGCCCGGGCGAGCCGAGGGCGGGCGCGAGCAGCGCGTCGTAGTCGTCCACGACCACGACGAGCCGGGCGAGCGGCGGCCCCGGATCGGGCCGCGCCCCCGCCTTGGCGGGCCGCAGCCGCAGTGTGGCACCGGCCGCCACCTCCGACTCCGCGGCCTCCCCGGAGACTTCGGCGGCGTCCGCCGCCCCGCGCGGCGCGACCATCCGCCCGGCCACCGCCCGCCCCGTGTGCCACTCGGCGAACCCCTGCCGCCCGAGCAGCTCCGCGCGCCGCTTCAGCTCCGCGGTCAGGGACTGCGCGAACTCCCGCATGCGCACCGGGTCGTTCGCGGCGAGGTGGGTGCTGACGTGGGGCAGGTCCGTACACGCGCGCAGCCCCTCGCCGGCCCGCTCCCCGGTGCCGCCGCCCGCCGAGCCCCCGCCGCCGTCCCGGCCGTCGACACCGCCGTCGACGAGGACGACACCGCGGCGGTCGGGCCGCGCGGCGGCGGCGAGGGACGCCGCAACGGACCGCAGCAGCTCCGTGCGCCCGCTGCCCACCGGGCCCGCCACCAGCAGGTGCGGCCCGTCCGCGGCGAGGTCCGCGACCACCGGCCCGCGCGCCCCGGCGCCGAGCACCGCCCAGGCCCGCCCGCCCAGGGCCCCCGGGTCGTCCGCGGCGGCGGCCCACCGCGCCATCAGCGACGCGGGCGTG